>JBKJYI010000557.1:0-8966 GCA_046715855.1 Phycisphaerae bacterium | reverse complement strand
CGTTCGTGGTCTACTACATTGCGTCGCTGGCGAGCTGCAAGCGGGCGCCGTTTGACGTGCCCGAGGCGGAGAGCGAGCTGGTGGCCGGATTTCATACGGAGTATTCGGGACTGCGCTGGAGCTTTTTCTTCTTCGCCGAATATGCGGCCATGTTCGTGGTGAGCGGGCTGGCGACGATTCTATTTATGGGGGCGTGGCATTCGCCGCTTCCGCTGGCGTGGGGCGATCGGCTTGGCGACGCGATGGGCAACGGCGTCCTGGCGCAGGCGGTCAAGGGAATTTTGTTCAGCGGGCCGATCTGGTTCATCCTCAAGTGCGTTTTCTTCCTTTACGTTCAGATCTGGCTGCGGTGGACGCTGCCGCGCATTCGCATCGACCAGGTGTTGTACGGCTGCGTGCAGGTGATGCTGCCGCTGACGATGGTGCTGCTGTTGGGCACGACGCTGTGGGTGTGGGCGGGAACGTCGGCCGGTGCGGGCTGGGATTCGTTTGCTCGAATTATGACAATTCTGTTGGGATTGATTGGCGCGGTGTTTGCGTTGATGTTTCCGGCGATCGCGGCGTACGGGTTTTATCATCGACGCAGGCTGGTCGGGAATTTGGTTGTCGATGCATTACCAGGTTCATAAATGTTAAAGTTCAAAGTTCAAAGTTCAAAAACGAGATGGAGCCGAGCCCGGGGGCGACTCTTTGAACTTTGCACTTTGCATTTTGAACTTCGGCGGCGCTTCGCGGTGTTCCTACTGGCTGCAATAGCGTTGGCGTTTACATGCGGCGGGAAAGCTTTCGGTGCCGACGCCGCCGGTGATCCCGGTGTCCCGAACGCCGTCGCGGGTGGATGGCTCGAAACTCTGTTGTTCAACCTCGTTGCTGGCGGAGTGGTGATATCGGTGATTGGGGTGTGCGTCAGTCGCAACATCGTTCGCATGGCCGTGTGGCTGTTCATGTGCCTGGGCTCAGTGGCGATGGTGTACTTCATGCTGGCGGCGACATTTTTGGGCGCGATCCAATTGATCGTGTACGCGGGCGGGACGCTGGTGCTATTGATATTCGGCGTGATGCTCACCAGCAAGTCGCCATGGGTAAAGTTTGAGGCCGGCGCGCTGGAGACGATCGCGGCAGGCGGAGTTTGCGTGGCTCTGACCGCCGCTCTTTGCATGGTGCTGGGACGGACGACGTGGCACGCGGCCGAGGCGATCGTGCCGGGTCCGGCGATTACGCGAATTGGCGAGGAATTGATTACGAAGTATCTGGTGCCATTTGAAGTCGCGGGCGTGCTGCTGTTTATCGTGATGGTCGGGGCGGCGTACCTTGCCCGGCAAGAAGATTAAAGGAATTCAGATGATTCTAGGCCGGGCAAGAAGTTCAAAGTTCGAAATTCGAAGTTCGAAGAAGTTATTTTCGAATTTCGAATTTCGAATTTCGAATTTGCCTTTTGGATCGACTCAATGGTAATCGGTCTAACTCATTATCTCGTGATTGCCGCCGTACTCTTCGCCGGCGGGCTGTTCACCATGATGACCAAGCGAAACGCGATCGGGATTCTGATCGGCGTGGAGCTGGTGTTGAACAGCGCCAACGTGAACCTCGTGGCGTTCGATCGTTACCTCGGTCCGGGGAAGATCGACGGGCAGATTACGGCGTTGTTCGTGATCGTTTTGGCAGCGGCGGAGGCGGCGTTGGCCGTGGGCATTTGCATCAACGTCTATAAAAACCTAGCGACGGTGGACGTCGATCGCGCGACGAGATTACAGGGATGAATAACGAGGCACGAAGGCACGAAGGCACGAAGGCACGGAGTGGAAAAACGAAACTTCCATCTTCGTAATTCGGCGGCACGATGAACAATCACACTTACGAACTTGCTCTTGTCGCCGGCGTATTGTCGCCGTTTGTGAGCTTCTGGCTGCTGGGCTTCTTTGGGCCGCGGCTGGGGAAGCCTGCTTCGGGGTGGCTCGGGGTTGCGCTGGGCATGGGCGTGCCGCTGGCGCTGGCCACGTATGTGCTGATCGGGTGGCTGGGGCTCGACGCCGCGGCGCGGGATCAGCTTACTGCGAATGCCGCACAATGGCAGTGGCATTGGGCCAATCTCGGAGACGTGCCGGTCAAGATTGGCGTGAAGCTCGATTCGCTCACGGTGGCCATGTACTTCATGGTCACGTTTATCGCGTTCTGGATTTTCTTCTTCAGCGTCGGGTACATGGCCGGTCACAGCGACGAGGTCGCGCACCGGAGCATGTATCATCGTTTCTTCGCGTACCTGTCGCTCTTTGGGTTCTCGATGCTGGGGCTGGTGATCAGCAGCAGCCTGCTGTTCCTTTTCATTTTTTGGGAGCTGGTCGGGCTGTGCAGCTACCTGCTGATCGGTTTCTATTTCACCGAGCGGATTCCGCAGTACGCGCAGATGAAGGCGTTCATCACCAACCGCGTGGGCGACTTCGGCTTCCTCATCGGTCTGATGCTGGTTTACTTTCAGCTGGGCACGCTCGATCTTGATCAGGCGGCGACGAACTTCGCGGAGCAGTATGCGGCGGGGTCGGGGATTTTCGCCAGTACGTGGACGATTTTCGGCTGGAGCTTGGCGACGGTGATGGGCATCGGGCTCTTTTGCGGGGCGATGGGCAAAAGCGCGCAGTTCCCGCTGCACGTCTGGCTGCCCGATGCGATGGCGGGCCCGACGCCGGTTTCCGCGCTCATCCATGCCGCGACGATGGTGGCCGCCGGAGTTTATCTCGTGGCTCGCGTCTTCCGGCTCATGACGCCGGACGCACTAATGTTCATTGCGGCGATCGGATGCATCACGCTCTTCCTCATGGCGCTGATCGCCATGGTTCAGACCGACATCAAAAAGTGCCTGGCCTATTCAACGCTGTCGCAGCTTGGCTATATGATCTTCGGCTTGGGGAGCGGGGCGTGGATCGCGGCCTTGTTTCATCTCATCACGCATGCGTTTTTCAAGGCGATGATGTTTCTCGGCTCGGGGCAGGTCATCGAGGGCACGCATCACGAGCAGGACATGCGGAAGTTTGGCGGACTGATCAAGAAAATGCCTGTGACGGGCATTACATTTTTGATCGGCGTGCTGGCGATTGCGGGCACGGGCATTCCGGGAACCAGGATCGGTCTTGGCGGATTCTTCAGCAAGGACGAGATTCTGGCCGTTGCCTATGCGCGCGCTTTTGAATGGGATGACCCATCCAAGCTTGAAGATCATCATGGTGGCCATGGTGAATCGCACGGGGGCGGTGGGCATGGAGCCGCGAACGATAAAGTTCAAAGTTCAAAGTTCAAAAACGATGCACCGGTGCTTCTTGTGAGCGATCCGCACGGTTCTTCGCAGGGCGGTGGGTCCGCGCGAACTGAAGTTCGCGGCTCGCTAGCAAAAGGATCGGATAAAGAAGCGATTTTTGGGCGGATGCCGAAGTTGCCCGCGTGGATGTTCTGGCTGGCGATTGCGACGGCCTACATCACGCCGTTCTACATGATGCGGGCGTGGTGGATGACGTTCATGGGCAAGCCGCGCGACCACCATGTGTACGATCACGCGCACGAAAGTCCGCTGATGTACATTCCTCTGGTGGTGCTCGCAGTGGGCACTTTCGTGTCGAGCTATTTCCTGTTCCGGTATCTGATTGCGGACGTGGCCGACACGGCCACGGCTGCGCCGCTGGTGCTGGCGATTGACGGCGAACAGCATGTGCCGGCGATCGAAGCGGCACACCATTGGCTGAAGTTCGGAGTTGGCCTTTCGTTCGCGGTGGGATTCGCGATCGCAATTGCCATTTACGGTGGCGGCTTGGCGCTGGCGGAGCGAATTCGGCGGCTGCCGGGCGTATCGTTGGCGCACTTCGTGCTGGTCAATAAGTATTTTATCGACGAGCTGTATGACTTGGTCTTTGTCCGCGGGACGGTGGCCCTGGCTCGGGTGTGCAGCTTTGTAGATACGTGGGTGGTGGATTTGCTTTTCAATCTTCTGGCCAGCGGAACCGAGCGGTTTGCGGCGTTTTCCGGAAACGTGCTCGACAAGTACGGCATTGACGGAATTTTCAATGGCGTTTCGGACTTCTCGTTTACAGTGTCTGATGCTGTTCGCGGGCCGCAGACGGGTCGGATTCGCAATTATGTTTTGTTCGCGGCCGGCGCGGCCACGATCTTTGTGATCGTCGTGCTTTGGTTCGGGATGCAGCCGGGTCAGGCGACAACGACCTCAGCGGCGCTGGTGCGCTAAATGGTAAAGTTCAAAGTTCAAAGTTCAAAAAAGTGATGCGATGAACAATTTACTTTCGTGGATCGTGTTTTTGCCGGCGATTGGGGCGCTGGTTTGCCTCTTCGCTCCCAAGCAGCACATCAAGGTCATCGCCGTCATCACGACGCTGGCGACGCTGGTGCTCTCGCTTTTTCTCTTTCCGACGTTCCTGGCCGGCGGCACCGATCCGACCGGCGTGTTCGGGTCGCGTTATGGCGCGCTTCATCACATTGAACGAGCGACGTGGATTTCACTGCCCGGCAAGCTCAATATTGAGTATTTCCTCGGCATTGACGGGTTGGGGTTTCCGCTGGTTATCCTGACGACCTTCATTTCGTTTCTTTCCTGCCTGGCAAGCTGGAACTTCGAGCACTGGAAAATCAATAAAGGCATCCGCGCTTACTTCATGCTGTTTTTGATTCTCGAGACGGGCATGCTGGGCGTGTTCGTTTCGCTGGACTTCTTCCTCTTCTACATCTTCTGGGAAGTCATGCTTCTGCCCATGTACTTCCTGATCGGCGTGTGGGGCGGGCCGAGAAAAGAGTACGCGGCGATCAAGTTCTTCCTGTTCACCCTGGGCGGGTCGGTGCTGATGCTGGTCGCCCTGGTGGCCATGTACTTTTACAGCGGGGCGGCGATTGCCGCAGCCGGCGGGTCAGTCGCCAGCGGGTACCAGCAGGGCGTGACACTCACGCACGGCTCGTTTGACTTGATCGAATTGGCGACAAACCCAGCAATTCAGGGTTATTTCAAGGCGGGGACGACGGTTTTTCTGGGGATGCCATTTGCCACCATGATGTTCGTGTTTTTGTTCATCGGCTTCGCGGTGAAGCTGCCGGCCGTGCCAGTGCATACCTGGTTGCCCGATGCCCACGTGGAGGCGCCGACTCCGATCAGCATGATTCTCGCCGGGGTGCTGCTCAAGATGGGCGGCTATGGCATTTTGCGAATGTGCTATCCGATTTTTCCCTCGGCGGCCGAGTCCGATCCGATTGCCTTCACGCTCGCCCTCATCGGGGTCATCAGTATTATTTATGGGGCGCTTTGTGCGATGGCGCAGACGGACTTCAAGAAGCTGGTGGCCTACAGCTCGGTTTCGCACATGGGCTATGTATTGCTGGGAATCGCAGTTTTGACGCCGGCCGGTTTTCAGGGGGCAATGTTCCAGATGCTCGCCCACGGGATCAGCTCGCCGATGTGCTTTTTCCTGGTTGGCGTGATCTATGACCGCGCCCACCACCGCGAGATCAACCGCTTCGGCGGGTTATGGCTGACCATGCCGCGCTATGGCACGATGGCGACGATCGGCTTCTTCGCGTCGCTGGGTTTGCCGGGCTTGTGCTGGTTCATCGGCGAGGTGTGGGTGCTGCTGGGCACATTCGACGCCGGCAAACGATTCTGGTGGGCTTACCCGATGGCGATCATCGCCGCCGCGGCCGTGATTCTCACCGCGGGATACATTCTCTGGCTGATTCGCCGCTTGTACCTCGGCAAGGAGACGGACGAGTACGCCGGCTTCTCGGACGCTGAGCCGCGCGAGACGTTCATTCTCGTGCCGTTTGCTATCCTTTGCATTGCCATGGGGATCTTCCCCATGCAGACGGTGTTTAACTTTACCAATGGAACGCTGGACCTGATGCTAGCGCACGTGATCGGAAAATGAGATGAGCAAGTTTGCTTGCGGGTTTCAGTTGGCGTTCGCGACAATGTTTTGAAGAGTTACCGAGGACAAAGCGTCGCCCGGCAATCTGCGACTGACGGAAAGAATCTCAATGCCAACCAATTGCTTGCGATCGTCCAAGTCTACAGTCAGGCCATCCTCAACATCGATGTTGTCGGTTGGCTCGGTGTCTCGGAATCGGATGTACAAAGCATCCGCTTCGGGATCATATTCAATTCGCATGGGCATCTCCCGGGATCGATCGCTTCGGTGTAACGGTAATGATGATACGCCTTGCGGCTTCGTCTTTAAAGGTCACCCGCAGAAACGCTCCCTGTTCCATTCTTTTCCAAGCGTGGCGCGCCCCAAAGGTGCCATCAGTCAGAAAGTCAGGGTTCATCAAAGTCAAATGAACCAAATCTGGAGCAATCCGGTAAAGGCGCATCCGATTACGAGCGTGCCGCGTGGTATAAACTTCCACCAAGGCAGTTTAATATTTCCGGTGAGCAAGGGCAATTCGAAGTGGAATGTGGATCGGTATATACATTGATTGCGTCAATGCAAAATCTCTGGTCCGGCATCCCTGTCCGCGAGCATTTGTTTTTGTTCTCGCCGATGCTCGCCCTGGTGGCGACCATGCTGGCCATTGTGCTTTGCCCGTTGGTGGCCAGCCGCAGTCCGCGGATTATCGCCTTCGTGACCTCGATCGGCTTGGTCGTTGCTTTGGTACTGGCTGTCCGCGTGGCTCGCAGCGTTGAAGGCGGCGGGGTGAGCGGGCTATCGACTCAGCCGGCCGCCGGTCTGCTCATCGCCGATAATCTATCCGCCGGATTTCAGATCGTCCTGCTCGTCTTTCTGGCGGCCGTGACCTACCTGTGGTGGATCGGTCAGGCCCACCGCGAGACCGACGCACCCGAATTTTTTATTCTTTTGCTGGGTAGTGCTCTGGGCATGGCCCTCATGGTCAGCACGACCAATTTGCTCATGATTGTCATAGCGATTGAAACCGCCTCACTGCCGAGCTATGCCATAGTAGGCTTCGACAAGCGGGATCGCTTAGGGGCGGAAGCTTCGCTTAAATATGTCATCTTCGGTGCGGTCTGCGCAGCCATCATGCTGTACGGAGCAAGCCTTCTTTACGGTCTGGTCGGCAGCCTAAACGTCGATGAGGTTGCCCGTTATACCTACGGGCAGCTCAGTTCAGGACAGAATCGGCTGCTGCTTTCGGTGGCTTTGCTTTGTTTTTTTGCGGGCATTGCCTTTAAAATCTCGGCCGTGCCCTTTCACTTCTGGTGCCCGGATGCTTTTCAGGGGGCGCGGATCGAAGTGACCACCTGGCTAAGCGTGGCAAGCAAGGCGGCCGGGCTTATTTTGCTGGCTCGCCTGGTCATGGTTTTCTGCTCGGTGGTGGATTCGCCACAGTCGCTGCATCTTCTTTATCCGATCGCGTGGACCATCGGAATCATCGCGGCCATCACCTGCACGGTCGGAAACTTTTCCGCGTACAGGCAAACCAGCATGAAGCGGCTTCTGGCCTACTCTTCGATCGCCCACGCGGGATACATGATGATGGCCGCTGCGGTCTGGCTGCATCCGAGCTCCGCCGGCTTTCAGCAAGCGGTGTCGGCCCTGCTCATCTACGTGGTGATCTACCTGTTCATGAACCTTGGCGCATTTGGCGTGACGGCGCTGCTCTACTGGGATACGGGCAGCGACACGGTTGACTCCTTCACCGGCCTGATTCGCCGCGCACCGGCGCTGGCCATTCCCATGGTCGTTTGCCTGGTGTCGCTGGTGGGCCTGCCGCCCTTCGCCGGTTTTCTTGGTAAGTGGTGGGTGCTGGTTGCACTCGGAACGATGGATCACCCGCTGGGGTGGTTTCTCATTATCGTGGCCGTTTTCAATACGCTGTTTAGCCTTTACTTCTACGTCCGAGTGATTGTGCAAATGACACTGCGTGATCGCGGTGATGCTCCGGTGCAAAGTCCGGTTGGCGGCGTCGTGCTCGTGAATCTGTGCGCCATCGCTCTTCTAGGCTTGTTTGTCTTTGCCTCTCCGCTGAAAAACCAGGCAGATCGGTATTCCCGCAATCTATTCAATCCGACGCCTCGGACGTCCGGTCCCGCTGTGGTGGATTCGCAGCTTAAGCGACTACCACATTACGAGGTTACGACATTACCCGAGTAAGAGTTCTTATGGACAATCCCGCTGTGGCCGCCGTGCTCAACCAACTGCTCGATGCGGAGCAGCAGAGTCTGGCCCTGCGCATCGCCGAGTCCACGCCTTTTGTCTCCATGAGCGAGGTGGCCGCCGGAAACGTGGTGCGGGTGATGGCACAAACCGCCCGCCTCAATCGCGAGATGCTGACCGAAATGATTCTTGACCTGGGCGGTCAGCCCGTTCCGCGGCGCGCCGATCTCTTCACCGCCAATTTGCATTATCTCGATTTGAATGCCATGCTTCCTCACCTTTTGCAGGCCCAGGAATCGGTGGTCGATCAATACAAGCAACTTACTCCGCGGCTTGCTCCCGACCGCAAGGCTGCGGCACTGGCTGGTAAGATCCTCGCTCGCCACGAAACCGATCTCGAAAAACTCCGCCGAGTCATCCCGACTCGGCCCGCCGCCATTGCCGGGTGATGCAAAAGGCGTTCTTCTATCGACTGGCCGAGCACAATTCTCGCCGCCTCAGGGGTTCTTGGTAACATACTGGATTTAAAGGATTGGACTCGGAGCAAGCCAATAAAGCGTCGGCCCATGGATTCAGATTTTAATACAGAGCAATACGATGTTCGGTAATCTCAAGATGCTTTGGTTTGAACGACGGCTCAAACAGCTCATATCGTCCGCGATACGTGCTCTTTATGGTGAGGAATTCGATTTTCCATTGCTCGTGACCCGCTTGGCGGTACCCGATGACAACATCCATCGCCTGCGTACTTTCGTCGCTATTCGTGTCGCCACCGAACTCAGGGAGCCACTTGCTGATACGGATGTCGCTCAAGTCGCGAAGGAGCTAAGTTTACTCGAACCGCATCATGACAAAGAAGGCTTCCAAGAG
>JBKJYI010000556.1:0-5515 GCA_046715855.1 Phycisphaerae bacterium | reverse complement strand
TGGAACTGGCCCACGACCTTTTTCCGCAACTTCGTCCCCACTCTGGTGGAGGTGGGACTCATCTCGGCCGAGGAACATAGGGCATTCGAGAAGGAATGGTCCAGTCGGGCAAACGATCCCAACTCGTTCTTCTGCACTCCGCCCATGTACGATGTCATCGCCGTCAAACCCGGGTAGCCGCGCTTCGGCGGGGCACTTTGGACTGGTCGCCTTTGCGGATAATCTAAAGAAGGGCTCCGTATCCTACAACGAGATCCAAGGTGAGTTTTCGTAATCAATAGATCGCGAGGATGGGACATGTTGACGCCGTTTTTTCCCGAAAGCTATGTCGATTTCAATCAGCCTGAACCGCGCGCCAAAATGCTTGCGGCGCTGGAACAGGTGCGCGGTCAGTTGGGGCGAACCTATCCGCTCTGGGTGGATGGCAAACCGATCACAACGCAGGAGACCTTCACTTCGATCAGCCCGGCCGATCCGAATCGGGTTGTCGGCGTCATGTCCAAGGCCAATGCGGACATTGCCGACCGGGCGGTGCGCTCCGCCGCGCAGCGATTCACCGATTGGAGCCGCGCCGATCCCGATGTGCGCGCTCGCGTCCTCATAAAAGCAGCCGCGATCATGCGCCGCCGTGTCTATGAATTTTCCGCCTGGATGTGCTACGAGGTCAGCAAGAGCTGGATCGAGGCCTACGCCGACACGTGCGAAGCAATCGACTTCCTGGAGTTCTACGCCCGCGAGGCCATGCGCCTGGGCGGCCCGCATCCGACGACTCCGATGCCTGGCGAGGAGAACGAGGTCCGGTACATTCCACTCGGCGTGGGCGTAGTCATCCCGCCCTGGAATTTTGCGCTGGCCATCACCGCCGGAATGACCAGCGCCGCCTTGGTGACGGGCAACACCGTATGCTTGAAGCCCTCCAGCGCGTCGCCGGTGATCGCGGCCAAGCTGGTGGAATGTCTGCACGAGGCCGGCCTGCCGCCGGAGGTGCTGAATTTTGTTCCCGGTCCGGGAGCGAGCGTTGGTGACACGATGGTGGCACACCCACTGACGCGATTCATTTCGTTTACCGGCTCGCGCGACGTGGGCCTCGGAATTTTCGAGAAGGCCGCAAAAGTCGCGCCGGGGCAAATCTGGCTCAAACGTACGGTCCTCGAAATGGGCGGCAAGGATGCCATCGTCGTCGATGAAACAGCCGATATCGCGGCGGCCGCGCAGGCTACTGCGGCGGCGGCCTTCGGATTCCAGGGACAAAAATGCTCGGCCTGCAGCCGCCTCATCGCCCACGAACAGATATATGACGAACTGGTTGATCGCGTAGTCGCGGGCTCGCGCGAACTCACCATCGGCGATACGGTGACCGCGGAGAACTATTTTCTGGGTGCGGTGATCGACCAGGCCGCGCACAAGAAAATCACTGAGTACATCCGCGTCGGGAAGACGGAAGGACGGTTCGTGCTCGGCGAAGGCCGCGTTCCTCCCGGTGGCTATTTCGTCCCGCCAACCATAGTGGCCGACGTGGCGCCCAACTCTCGTATTGCCCAGGAGGAAATCTTCGGACCGGTGCTGGCGGTGATGAAAGCTCGTGATTTCGAAGACGCCTTGCAGATTGCCAATGGCACGCAGTACGGCCTGACCGGCGCGATGTTTTCACGCGATCGGTTTCGACTGGAGCGAGCCCGCCATGAGTTCCATGTGGGCAACCTTTATCTAAACCGCAAGTGCACCGGGGCATTGGTAGATGTGCAACCCTTCGGCGGCTTCAACATGTCGGGCACGGATTCGAAAGCCGGCGGCCGCGACTATCTGCAACTGTTCCTGCAGGGCAAATCGATTACCGAGCGGTTTTAACTCTCAAGAATAACGCCGACTTTCGTCGCGGCTCCCTTCAGGGGGCGATCCAAAGTCAGCAGCGAGCAGCGCGTGACCACACAAGAAGCAAGTAGATGGGCATCGATCCAACCGATGCCCGATCCCATCAGTCGATATCGATCCACCATCGTCAACACGAAATCGTGCACAACTTCAGCGGCGATTGGGTATTGCTTAAGCGACTTGAGTACTGTGTCCCTGTGACGAAATGTGCCACAGGCAAGCTCACCAATGACATAGGGGTGCGCGAATACCGATGCACCCGAAAGCAAGCGGACAAGGAGTGGATTGGGCTGTTTAAGATGGTCGATCCAAGCCGAAGTGTCGACGAGCGTCAAAGTTTTGGTCCTCGACGGCGGGGCGGAGCCTTGGCCCGTTTGTCGGAGCCCCCCAAAGCGATCAAACGGCGAGCGGCCTCGCGCTGAATTAGCGACTCGAGTCCGGCCCGAACCACGGCTGTTTTTTGCTTGATTCCGGTGGCTTTCCGAGCTTCTTCCAATAATTGATCGTCAATGTACATGGTAGTTTTCATGCATATACGTATGGCTAATTTTGACATACTTGTCAAGGGTTGACGGAGACAGAAACCTACAAGTCCAGACTCGTGAATCCGCACTTCCTTCGCTACGATCAATCAGGTGGTGGCGAGGGGACAGGGATGTCGCCTTTTGGAATCCAATCACGGAGGCTTTTTCCTTGAATTCTAGCGAGCTTTCTACATGCGTGTTTGTTCCATTGCAGGCGCTTCTCTGGCGGTATTGGCATTTGCGGGCCCTGCGGTCAAAGCGGAGCTGCCTCCCCTGATTCCGCGCGAGGTGTTTTTCGGCAATCCCGACCGGGCCAACCCCCAGATTTCGCCCGACGGCAAACGGCTCGCCTATCTCGCGGCCGACGAGGGCGTGCTCAACGTCTGGGTGCGGACCATCGCCCAGACCGACGACCGCGCCGTCACCCGGGATCGCAAGCGCGGCATCCGCATGTACTTCTGGGTGCCCAACAACGAGCAGATCGTCTATATCCAGGACAAGGACGGCGACGAAAACTGGCGGCTCTACGCGGTCGATCTCAAAACATGCGGCGAACGCGACCTGACTCCCTTTGACAACGTCCAGGCCCGCATCGAATCCGTCGATCAGAAATTCCCCAACGAAATCCTCGTCTCCATCAACAAGCGCGATCCGCAGTTCCATGACGTCTTCCGCATCAACACCACGACCGGCGAGATGACCGAGCTAGTCCGCAACGACCAGCAGTTCATCGGCTGGGTCACCGACCACGAGTTTCGCATTCGCGGCGGGGCCAAAACGATGCCAGATGGGGGAATCGCACTCTTTGGTCGCGAAGATGGTGAGAGTGACATGATCACCTACAAACAATTGGCCGCCTGGGGGCCCGAAGACGCGCTCACCAGCGGACCGGTGGCCGTCGCGCCCGGCGGCAAAAGTCTCTACGTAATCAGCAGCGTTGGGAGCAATACCGGCGAGCTGCGCGAATTGGACTTCGCAACCGGCAAGGAAAAAACCATCGCCAAGGACGAGCAGGCTGACGTCTCCGACCTCTTCATTCACCCCGACACCCACGCGATCCAGGCCGTTGCATTCAACAAGGCGAGGCGCACCTGGCAGGTCATCGACGAGTCAATCAAAAATGATTTCTCCGCCATCACCGCGGTCCGCGACGGCGACTTCAACATCGCCAACCGCGATCGCGCCGACAAAACCTGGCTGGTTACTTTCGACGTGGACGACGGGCCCGTCTACTACTACGCCTACGATCGCGGCACGAACAAAGCGCAGTTGCTCTTCGCCAATCGCAAGGCGCTCGAGGGCCTGCCCCTGGCAAAAATGAAGCCGGTAAGCTTCAAAACCCGCGACGACCTGACCGTCCAGGGCTATTTGACGCTGCCGCCGGGCGTCGAGCCGAAGAATCTTCCACTCGTCCTCAACGTGCACGGCGGACCCTGGGCGCGCGACAGTTGGGGCTATGACGGCGAAGTCCAATGGCTGGCCAATCGCGGCTATGCCGTCATGCAGATCAACTTTCGCGGTTCGACCGGATACGGCAAAGGCTTCCTCAACGCCGCGAACCGCGAATGGGGCGGCAAAATGCACGACGACCTCGTGGACGGCGTCAAATGGGTCATCGATCAGGGCATTGCCGATCCCAAACGCGTCGGCATCTTCGGCGGCTCCTACGGCGGCTACGCCACGCTGGTGGGCCTCACCTTCACGCCAGAGCTTTTCGCCTGCGGCGTGGACATCGTCGGTCCCAGCAATCTCATCACCTTCCAGGAAACCATCCCCCCGTACTGGAAGCCGCTCGAGCCCATTCTCTGGCAGCGCGTCGGCCATCCACAGAAGGACGCCGACTTTCTGAAGTCGCGATCTCCGCTTTTTCACGTGGACAAGATCGTCAAGCCGCTGCTCATCGCCCAGGGCGCGAACGACCCGCGCGTGAAAAAATCCGAGTCACTGCAAATGGTTGAGGCATTGAAGAAAGCCGGAAAGGTCGTCGAGTACGTCGAATACCCCGACGAAGGCCACGGCTTCGCCCGCCCCGAAAACCGCCTCGACTTCTACGGCAAGGCCGAGCACTTCCTCTCCGAACACCTCGGCGGCCGCAGCCAGGACAATCCCAAATCCGCCAAGCCGTCCGATTCCGGCTGATCCCCGCGTTCGCCCAAGTGCAGTGCGTATGGAAGAGCGAGGCTCCCGCCGAGCCGCATGACCCCGGAGGGGTCACCGAAAGTAGCGGGGTAAGCGACGCGCCACCCCCGGTAGATTATCCCAAGAATCCCGCGACCCTGAAGAAGGGGTCGCACCCGTCACGGACAGACCGCGATCGTGTGCGGATAAGGCTTCCCTCGAAATGCATCCACACACGCAGCAATATGAGTGCAGGCAAAATCCACGTTCAACGAATTGATATTGCCGAATGAATCATTGCCGGACAGCAGCGCCCGCGCCTTGATCGGCGCCGTCGGCAAGCTCCGAAACTTCGCTACCAGCGCCGCAATATCGCCCACATCCGGCTGCGCCATCGTGCTCGGCGGATTATACGGCGCTTCACATCCCCCCACCGCGTCGATCGGTCCTAAATGAGCTCAAGCTCGTTTTATTCCTCTTCGTATGGAAGGTCGAGACGGACGCCGAAATAACCGAAATCATCAGGACCGCGATTCCACCCACCGACTATCTTTGCTAGGCAGCTGGCGGTAATACGGGGATGTCCGGCCTCCTTTAGTCGTTTTCTATAAACTCGTGCATGCTCACGGCTCAACATAACCACAAATTTGTCCATTAATCAGAACCTGTACTGCTTTGGAATCATGCGGATTGGAATCTTCTAAATAAAGGACTGCCTGGACGACTTCGTCATGACCCTCTTCCGTTCGCCCTCCTACCACGGCCTCAATCGCTTCCTGATAATGCATCTCACCAACAACTTCGATTGCAAACTCACCTGGGCCAGACAGGGTAGCGTCTACGATGACGGCGCGGGCTCGCTTTCGGAATATCTTGTCGAACCAGCTCATCTTACACACCCGTGAATCAAATCGAGCGACGCCCGCACCTCATCGCTCATCTTTTTTGTAACCGCACTTGATCATGATTGGCTTTCAATCGAAATCTACGCGCGCCCCTCA
>JBKJYI010000555.1:0-3423 GCA_046715855.1 Phycisphaerae bacterium | reverse complement strand
GGATATCCTGGACGCGGCAGCTCTGACTCAGTCGAAATGGTGTGTCTTTGCTGCTCAATCCGATTCAAACTTTTTTTCGCGCGTTGAAACATATCAAAAAAACGGGCTGTCTCGCGTCGTTATTTGCGATGTTGAGGCCGCTTCGCTGGGTGGGGCCATAAAAGAGCTTCGGGTCAGGGGAGTCGAAGTCTTCGTACAGGTGATTGATGTTGCCGGGGCGCAGGCCGCACAGCTTGCGGGGGCTGACGCCGTGGTGGTCAAAGGCAATGAGGCCGGCGGGCGGGTCGGCGAAGAAACTTCCTTTATCTTGCTTCAACGCGTACGCGCGCAGGTGTCGCTGCCGGTATGGGTTCGCGGCGGAATCGGGCTGAACACGGCTGCAGCGTGCAAGGTCGGGGGAGCGGCCGGAGTGGTACTCGATTGGCAGTTGTCGCTCTGTCCGGAGTCGGAGTTGCCGGAGGACGTCAAGTCTCGGGTGTCGCGGATGGACGGCAGCGAGACGGCGATCCTTGGTCAGGGCTGCGATTTTCGGTACCGCGCCTTCACCAGGGCAGGCGAAACGGGTTTTAACGAACTTCGTGAAGTTGAAGACCGGCTCGCGCTTGATCTTTGCATCGACAATAAAGTTTTGTCGAAGTGGCGTGACGAGGTTCAGAAACGGATAAGCGGGGAATCAGGCGCGTCGCGGGTTTTGTTGATCGGGCAAGATGCTGCTTTCGCGGCTTCGCTAAGCAAACAATTTGGAACCGCCGCGAAAATCAGCGATGCGATCCGGCGCGAATCGCAACGTCTTGCTCGTCTCGCGGCAAAGCAAGAATCGCTTCGTCCGGGTGGCCCGCTGGCGGCCTCGCACGGCACACGATACCCAATTCTGCAAGGTCCCATGACGCGAGTCAGCGACGTGGCCGACTTCGCAGACGCCGTGGCAAATGGAGGCAGCCTCCCCTTCCTGGCGCTCGCCCTGCTGCGCGGACCACAGGTGGACAGACTTCTCGAAGAAACCAAGCAAAAACTCGCGGGCAAGCCGTGGGGCGTGGGCATTCTCGGATTCGTGCCCAAGGAGCTTCGCGACGAACAGCTCGCCGAAGTGCGAAAGCATCCCCCGCCCTTCGCGCTCATCGCCGGCGGGCGGCCCGATCAGGCATTGGAACTCGAACGCGAAGGTATCGCGACGTACCTGCATGTTCCTTCGCCGGGCCTGCTGAGCATGTTCCTCAAGAACGGCGCACGCCGGGTGATTTTCGAAGGGCGTGAGTGTGGCGGGCACGTTGGCCCGCGCAGCAGCTTCGTGCTTTGGGAGTCGATGATCCAGGTCATCCTCGAACATCTTCAGGCGACGGGCGATGCGGGCGACGCCTATCATGTGGTTTTCGCCGGCGGGATTCACGACGCGCGGTCGGCGGCGATGGTCGCGGCGTTGTCGGCAGCGCTCAGCGAGCGCGGAGTGCGCGTCGGCGTGCTGATCGGCACGGCCTACCTCTTCACGCACGAGGCGGTGCAAAGCGGGGCCATCGTCGAAGGATTCCAGACCGAGGCCGTCAAGTGCAACCAGACGATCCTGCTCGAATCGGGCGTTGGTCATGCGACGCGCTGTGCGGATACCGAATTCGGCAAGACATTCCTGGATGAGAAAAAGCGGCTGATCAAAGAAGGAAAATCGAAGGATGAAATTCGCGAGGCGTTGGAGCGGCTGAATCTAGGCCGATTGCGCATCGCGTCCAAAGCGATCATGCGCGACGACTCGTTCGACGGTGAAAAGGCCCGGCCGGCATACGTCTCGCTCGATGACACCGGTCAGCGGCGCGAAGGCATGTACATGATCGGGCAGGTGGCGGCGCTGCGCGATCAGACCTGCACCATCGAAGAGCTTCACAGCGACGTCAGTGCCGGCGGTGTGGCATTGCTCGGCGAGTTCGCCGCTCCGGCGGCAGTCCGTCAGGGAGCGCGGCGCACGGGTCCGAGCGACATCGCGATCATTGGCATGTCCTGCCTGCTGCCCAAGGCCGCCGACAAGGGCCGCTTCTGGGAAAACATTCTTAACGGCGTGCGCTGCACGGAAGAAGTCCCGCTCGAACGGTGGGACTCCGAACTCTATTTCACGAGCGACCGGCGCGCGCGCGACAACTGCTATTCCAAGTGGGGCGGTTTCATCGATCCGGTCGCGTTCGATCCCATGCAATACGGCATGCCGCCCAATTCGATTCCGTCAGTCGAGCCGCTGCAGCTCCTGGTGCTGGAGGCCGTTCGCCACGCCCTTCAGGACGCCGGCTACATGGACAAGCCCTTCGACCGCGAGAACACCTCGGTGATTCTCGGCGCCGGCGGCGGCGTCGGCGAGCACGGGCTGGGCTACGGCTTCCGATCGATGGCACTGCACTATCTCACCGCAGCTGGCACTGAGGTTGACGAAGTCCACGCGATGCTGGAGCGGCTCAATGGCCGGATTCCGGAGTGGACCGAGGATTCGTTCGCAGGATTGCTGATGAACGTAGCAGCCGGACGCGTGGCCAATCGCTTCGATCTTGGCGGCACGAACTATACGGTTGACGCGGCCTGTGCTTCTTCGCTGGCCGCGGTGCGGCTCGCGGTCGAGGAGCTCGAGGGCGGTTCGAGCAATATGGCGATTGTGGGCGGCGCGGACACCATGCAAAGCCCGTTCGCGTATCTTTGCTTCAGCAATACACAAGCACTTTCGCCGACGGGCATGTCGCGTCCTTTTGACGCCTCAGCCGACGGTATAGTCATCAGCGAGGGGATCGCCATCGCGGTGCTCAAGCGGTTGGAAGATGCAGAGCGTGACGGCGACCGGGTGTACGCGGTGATCAAGGGCGTCGGTTCGTCAAGCGACGGAAAAGACAAGGGGCTAACGGCCCCCCGCCCCGCCGGGCAGATTCGGGCGTTGGAACGTGCCTATGCAAAGGCGGGATTCACGCCGGATACGGTGGGCCTTTTTGAGGCGCACGGTACGGGCACCGTGGTGGGCGATCAGAGCGAAGTGGAATCGCTCACCCGCCATCTCACTGGGGCCGGTGCGGCCCGGCAAAGCGCCGCGCTGGGCTCGGTCAAGAGCATGCTGGGGCATACCAAGTGCACGGCGGGCGTCGCGGGGTTGCTCAAGGCCGCATTGGCCCTGCACCACAAGGTCCTGCCCCCCACGATCGGAGTGACGCAGCCCAACCCCAAGGCGAAGTTTGAAGAAAGCCCGCTGTACGTAAACACCGAGGCCCGTCCGTGGCTACGCAACGGTTCGCCGAGGCGGGCGGGCGTGAGCGCGTTCGGGTTCGGCGGCACCAACTTCCATGCGGTGCTCGAAGAACACCAAGTGCTGGACCATGCCTCTGGGGAGGGCGAGCCTCCCGGCGAGCCGCGGTTAGGCAGGAGCCGCCCCTTCCCACAAAGATTGGGATCGCCGGGTCGCCACGG
>JBKJYI010000554.1:0-5151 GCA_046715855.1 Phycisphaerae bacterium | reverse complement strand
CCAGAGCTGCAATCGATTTGTTCAACCACGAGCCCAGGTAATGGCCTGGAGCTATCAGAGCTTCGTAATTGCGCGTGACCCACGAAAAGACCTCATTCCTCGTGGGAATGACCGGAAATCGTTGTTCATGGCCTTTGAGGGATACGATGTAGGTGTTGCTGCCGAAGGAAGGGAAAGAAAGTGTCCGTGGGTCGAGCGTGAATCCCTCCGGATTCTCCGGAATCGCCTTGTTCACCAGAAAATCCGCCACCGCCTGGCAGCTGGTCTGTGCCGACCTTCTCCCCTTAATCCGTACGCCAAGTTTTGCGTGTGCTTGGACCATTATTGGATACTCGTCGTAAGGTGCTTTCGCCGTTTCCTTGCCGCCTGTCGTATTTCCCGGGGGCGCCATGTTTTTCTTCACGAATCCACATGATTGCGGGCTAGTCGAAACATTTCCGCGCGGAGTTTGCATTCGTGGTCTTCAAGAAGTCGCCGGGCGCGTTGCAATCGGTTGTTGATGGCCGTGCGGCCTACGTGAAGACGATGGGCGATCTCTTCTTCGCTAAAACCGTCGCGATAGCGCAGGCAGATCGCAGCCCACTGCTTGGTGGGAAAGATATCAGCGTGCTTTTCGTACCGTTCGAAAGTGGTCCCTTGGCGGAGACGCTCATCGAGTGCTTGATTACCCCCCTGGTTCGTACCGTAGACGATTGACTCTGGTGACTGATTCCCTGCATCCCCACAGGACCGAGCCGGCGAAGCCATTGAATGGCTCGCAAAATCATGATGGGACCGCGTTGCATCGGTAGGCGGGAGTTCATCCAGAAGAAGCGTTAGCGTTGCAAGCCAAGCGCGCACGTCCGCTACATGCTGGCGGACAAAGGTCCAAGTAGGATCACCTAGCATCGGTTGTCGTAGCTCATCGCTCACGGTGTCGGTCCCAAGAATGCACGACGGCAAACGCAAGACTGCCAATCGCAGTCCTTAAATTCGCAGCACGCAGAAAGGATGCGCTACCCAAATTCGGTTCGCGTGCGGTGACAATTCGCTCTTGATGTCCGGAGCTAGGAACGAAAGGTTTATAAAGATCGCCACCCCTTTGAAGGGATGACAATGCTAAGATCGATTGGAGGAAAATATGTGCTGCGGTTGACAGACGGGTACATCAAGACCAAGTCATACGACTTAGCTGGGACCGTAAGAGACTTGGTCCCAGCCGAAAAACTGGTCGCTGATGAGTTGATCCGGTTGACCAAGCGACCGTATCTCGTTCAACGAATTGAAAGGTCTGACAGCCACCCAAGGCTGCACGTATGGATCGTTGGTGCTAGCGGCTGGTTAGAGCGCGCGCCGGAGATATTCCGCATCTTGGGGGAAAAAGATGCTGATGATGCGTATCGCGTCGTTATTTGCGGGGAGGATGTGAGCGGATCTGTTAGGCGGCCAGGTATGAATTGGACGCCCTGGATAAGTTACGCAGGCATTCGCAAGAGGAAGAAACATACTGATCACCGAGCCTTTAAAGAAATCGGTGAAACACTGCTGGACATGATGCACGAGCATTACCGCTCGAAGCGACAGGTGCCGACACCTGTACTCGAGCAGTTCGGCGTCCCGATTCAATTCAGTGATTATGAACCAAGTAGCGCGGATTCGGCGTTTTCGTAACGAATCCAACAATACGCAATCAACTCGATTTCGTAACGATTCATACCCGGTCTTGAAATCACCATCCGATCCAGAATATCGCCAAGCTTCTTATTGAGTTCTGACTTAGTTCGACTAACAGTATTGTCGCTCGCCAGTTCGTCTCTCAATGCCAACTTCTTTACCTCGTGATATGGCAGGACACGAGAATGTCGACAGGCACGCAACACAAGGTATAGAAATCGCAGTTGGCGTGCCGCCAGCTTCGTCCAAAGGTTCATTCCCGGACATCCACCATCTGGACGCACCAAGATGCGGAAACTCGTTTCGTCGAGGAACAGTTCAAACTGCTCCTTTTTGAAGTCAAACCTCTCAAGCATCTCATCGCGAGCAAACGCACCGAATTGAGGTGATGCAGATTCTTCTTCAGATGAATCGCACCATTCTATCCATAGGCGCGATGGCACCGCGCTTGAGTCCTTGGTCGGCACGGATTGCCAATCAACCGCCGAAAAGTGTTCGGCCAAGAGAGCGGTGCCGTGCAATTCTAGAATCCGTCGCACATGAGCCGGTGCATTCATACGAGCAGCTTCGTTGCGAAGAGCGGTATCAACGTGGGCTGTTTCCAGTAACGCATTCTTTCCTTGTTTCGACAAGATCAGGACGGCATTTACAACCGCACCGATGACATAGAGGGAATCGAGTGCCTGGCCGCTGCCGTCGCCCAGCGCGGCCAGCACCGCTCCTCTGGCTTCCGCGCGCACCTCCAAGGCATGGCCCAATTCTTCTATTCGGCCGTTGGGAAATTCACGACAAACGACGTGCCAAACCACATCGAAGAACGGCTTGTCGGCGGCAATGTGCTCATGAACAATGCCCTGACAAATGCTTCTTATGCTCTCGGTGAGGTCGATGTGCGTTCGCATGCGGGAGTACCTTTTTGGAATTCCTTCCCTAACTCATCAATCGAGATGATCCGATCCTGCAGAGCAGGGTGCCAATACGCCAACGCCGAATCATGTACGAGAAGCATCAACCATGCACGAAACGAAGATTTGATGGAATACAATACATTCCACGGCACCAAGTTTCGGAGTATCCCACGCGCCATTCCACTCTCAAGAGACCTAAGCTCGCTTTTTTTGCCTTCGGTGAACAGCGGTTTAAGCGAACCTGCAACCTGTAGCTTAATTAGCGCCGTTTTCAAAGATTCCGCGTTCACACCCATCAATTGGATCGCGCACGCATCCGCCTTTGCCTCGTATCCAAAACTGTCTGCTAAGGCGCCGACAAATGAATCGCCCATGAGGGTTAGTCGCCCCATCAGCCGCAGCAAACCGTGCCTGCGACTGTGCCCACAAGTAAGGTGGGCGAGTTCATGGGCGGTTACAGCTTCAAGTTCGACGGATTCGAGCAGCGCAGTTGCCCCGGAGGATACCTCAATGAACTGTCGTCGTTTCCACAATCCGAATTCATGCGCGCGTGCAAAAGCATGCGTATCAGGTGTGACAACTGCTGCTGGTATCGGTATCGTTCGCCCGACCGACATTTCACAAATGAATCGACCAAGTCGAGCCTGCGCCGGATCTGATTTGTTTGCCGATTCAAGGCGAAGTAATCGCCGAAGAGTCGTCCGCCGGTTGAAGAGAAGATGTCCCGAGGACACCGCAACCAAGACCGGGAGCGCTAATGCCGCAGCAACCCAAGCGACCCTCGCCAAGACAACCGCCTTGGCCGGACAATCGGAACGCCCATATAGAAACGACAGTGCATATGAAGTGCTCAACACGGGTCCAACTTGGTGCTTAGGGGCTGCATCGTTGACGTCGGCTGTTAGGGCTTCCAATCCCAGGTCCAAGAGAGACGCCGCTCCCAAGCAAATTAGAAACGACGTAAGAAACCAGGTGACGGCGAAGGTCTTTCGAAACTCTCCAAGGAATCCTGCCCCGGCGGTTGCCGCGCGGACATGCGATGTGCAAATCTCGGATTGCATCCGGTGGCAGTAGTCAACGAAAGTTTTCGCGCCACGCAATGCTCTGAAAAACAAGAGAGCGCCCAGCATCCATAACACACCACCAATGCTGATAAGAAGTCCGACGAAGAGTTGACCCTGTGAAACCGCCTCCAAAACGCGAGATCGCTCGACAACGGTACCATTCTCAAGCGTGACTGGATCTACATTACTCGCTAAGAGTGCGTTCGCACGGAACGCCAGCGTCCAGAATTCATTGTCCGTTTGGCCTAGCACTCGGAATGAAAGCTGAGATGTCACGGGAAACAGGATCGCGGTAGTTGTGAGGAGTCCAGCGGCTACCGCAGCGAAGCGATCATCGGCACCGACGCGACGAATCACCATCACCAGCGTTTTGATGCCCATAGCCAATATAACCAATAGCACGACCACAATGCCTATGAGTACGAAGGTCTCGCCGTTTAGTTTCATGTCGGACAGATTGGTGCCATAGAAGGCAAGAGCGCTTACGATCCCAACGAATACCAAGAGCCAACAACCGGCACGCGATTGCCGACTCAGGCCTCGTCGAGGTAGCACATCCAGAAGCGCGCCATGTTGTTGAAGTTCGGCTCTGAGACCGGTGAGCCATCGTCTCAGCGCCTTTTCACTTCCAATCATTCTCGCCCAGCCCAACATCATGATGACGGCAAACCAAGGAAGGACCAATGTCCGTAGGCTCAGGCGCGACGGAATATCGAACGCTTGGAAAAAACCCGAAAATGCTATTATCCAACAAAGCCCCACTGGGACCGCGAGCGCGCATAGTAGAAAAGAATACCAACGAAACCATTGCTGCTCGACTCGCAGAACCGTCCTCGCGCTTGTAGTTTCGCACGATAGTTCGACAAGAAACTCTTGACCAAGCGTCCGTGTCAGGACCCGAAACCATGTAGCGGTTTGTTCCGCTCGTATTTCAGAAGCCTTCTCGGAATAAACCTCATTCGTTCTGAACCCTTGAGCCGCGAAAGCTCTGCTGATCGCGTCGATAATAGCTCGTAGTTCGAGGTGCGCGATTGCGTAGTAGCGTCCCGGCTTCCACGCGGCCCTTGTCTCGATCGGATTTTTTCCTGCTCGTATCATGTTCGTTTCCCGCGCGTTTTGGGACACCAAAAGCAACGGTTGGAGTTGCGGAGATTATATTGCGCAACCAACACTGGTGAAAATCTAGGTTATCGATTCCCGGTGCAGGTCAAATGTGGTGCGATCGAAATATGGGCCGACCAGACGGAGTGAAGCGATTTGATCGAGTAATGAGCCAGACATCATCTATGTACATCACCCACTATCGCATCGTAAAGCAATCCAACGCTTCATTTACTCCTGCGGCATATTTCGCAATTCTCTGAGTGACGCCAGCACAGTAAGCTGCAGCCTGGACGCTTGCCCGAAAGCGAGACGAGGAATGAAGGCTAGTCGACCACCCACCACGTTTAAGGGCGGACATGGCCTGATCGCAGGCCCTAGGAATCCATTTACCTATTTTCTTGGTTTCGCTATCACCCCGATCA
>JBKJYI010000553.1:0-10321 GCA_046715855.1 Phycisphaerae bacterium | reverse complement strand
TGGCCGAGTACGACCGCGTCCACGATCAGTTTGTCAGCGTCGGGGGAAACACCTTCGAGACGCGGATGAACGAGATCATTGGCGGCCTCGGCTTTACCGAGTCCGACCAGCGCCTCCCCATGTCGGTGCTTTCCGGCGGGCAGCGCTGCCGCGTGGCCTTGGCCCGGCTGCTTTTGGAAGATCGGCCGATGCTGCTCATGGACGAGCCCACCAACCACCTTGACATTGACGCCGTGCGCTGGCTGGAGAAATACTTAAAGAGTCATCGGGGCGGGGCGATTGTCATTTCGCACGACCGCTACCTTTTGGATCGCCTCTGCGACCGGATTGTGGAAGTCGCCAATCGCAAGTTTTTCAGCTATCCGGGGAATTACACGAACTTCGCCGAGACCAAGGCTCTTCGCGAGCTGACCCAGCAACGCCAGTTCGAAAAAGACACCGAGTTCATCAAGAGCGAACGCGAATTCATCGCCAAGCATCTCGCAGGCCAGCGGAGCCAGCAGGCCAAGGGGCGGCGAACGCGCTTGGAAAGGCAGCTTGCCGCGGGCGAGTTCGTCACCGAGCTTCCGCAAAAACGGGCAACCACGAAAATCAATTTCGCGACCGCCCGAGAGCAGCAAGGCGTCGTCCTCCGCGTGGACGAACTTGCCGCGGAGTTCCCGAATAAGCCGCTCTTCAGCAAATTGTCATTTCAATTGACAGCGGGAGACCGGCTGGGCATCACCGGCCCCAACGGAGTTGGCAAGAGCACCTTCCTGAAAATTCTCACCGGCGAGTATGCCGCGAAATCCGGCACGTTTGAGTTCGGGCGGCGGCTATCCATCGGGTATTATGCGCAGGACCGCACCGCATTGGACCCCAAGCGAACCATCCTCGAAGAAATTCGCGTCGCCCGGCCTGAGTTCACGGAGCTGCAGGCTCGGTCGTATGCCGCCCGTTTCCAGTTTCAACGCGAAGACGTGTTCAAGCCCATCGGGGCGCTTTCCGGAGGCGAGCAATCCCGGGTGCGAATCTCCACGCTGATCATCTCCCAGCCGGATATTCTCATCCTCGACGAGCCGACCAATCACCTGGATATCCCCTCGCGCGAGGCACTCGAAGAAGCGCTGGATGAATACACCGGCACGGTGATCGCGGTAAGCCATGATCGATACTTTCTCGATCGTGCCGTAAACCGCCTTCTGGTCATGCGCCGCGAGGCCTGCAAGATGTACGAAGGCAATTACTCGTTCTATGTGGAGCAAGTCGAGCAGGTTCAGGCTCCTGAAAAGAACGTAACTGCTACTGCGGCGAAAAAATCCGCGACAGCCAAGAAGCCCAAGGCCCATCAAAAAAAGACTTCGCCCTACGACCACCTAAGCGTTCAGCAACTCGAAGAAATGCTCATCGAGCGCGAAACGCGCCTGTCCGCTCTGCACGAGCGATTCGGCGAGCCGGCCGTCTGCAAGAACCCCGAATTGCTTGCCGAGTTGCAAGACGATGCCAACGCATTGGCCGCAGAAATCGCGGAAATCGACCAGGTCTGGCAGGCGCGAGCCGAAACGCATGGCTGACAGCGCAATTCCCTCGTACGTGCCATTCAATTTAAGGAAGTGGAATGGCCTCGTACTGATCAAATCAGGTCCATTGGCGGGTAAACCCATCCAATTTTCAACGCCCGAAGCGTGGCGCACCTGGCTGGAGACGCTAGTGACCGACTCGCATCGTCTCCCCGAGGCAAAAGTGCTCAAGACATCAAAAACAGTGGAAGTGCTGCACGCGCAACTTCCACTCGTATCCGGAAACCCGCCGGGGAGAGTGATTTGCAAGCAAGCAAAAACCATCACCTTCAAGGATTTGCTGCTCCGTTTCATTCGTGCGTCAGCGGCCAGACGCAATTTCAATATGGCGCAGGCTTTGCAGCGCCACAATATTGCGACTGCTCTTCCGCTTGCTTTTTTAGAGAACCCGACAACGGGATCGTCGTGGCTCGTCACCGAATTTCTGGAAGATGTAGTCGATCTGGACGCTTATGTGCTTATGGTCCTGTCGCGCTCGACTCCAATGATGAAACGATGTCGGCGGAATGTGATCATTGCATCCATTGCCAACTTGTTTCGAAGTTTGGAGAGGGCAGGTTTCTATCATCGGGATATGAAGGCTTCCAACATCCTGCTCGCGCATACTGCGGATTCCATGGCTGCTCCGGAGTCGTGCATCGTCGATCTTGACGGGTTGGAAAAGCGCCGGCCATGGCGCTCGGCGTGGAAGCCCATTGTGCGTTTGGCGGCCAGCCTTTTGCAGTATCCTGCTGTCACGCGTACGGATTATATTCGCTTCCTTCGTGAGTATTCGGGCGCCAGCGGTCAAGATCGGAGTACATGGCGATCGCATTATCATCGTCTGCGCAAACAAGCGGCCCGGTATGCCCGGGCCGCTCAGAGGCGTAAATCAAACAAGCTTGACGGTTTTTCCGGAAGTTAATCGCCTCGCCGCCTTAAAAATCCGCAGATTGCGCCGATTTTCGCAGATGGATTAAGAAAAACAAGCGGCGCAGGTTATTGTGATCCATCGCTTCTTCACAAAACAATCTGCGTGAATCGGCGTAATCTGCGGATCATTGATCCCCGGCCTTCACGGGGCGAAATCGTCCGACTTCGTGTAACCTTCCGGCAATTCAAACTTGAACGGATCCTTGTCGGATTTTGGTGCAACCGTCAGTGACGTGACGACCAGCTGACGACCACCCGGCGGCGCGCCGTCCCGACCGGGGATATGGCGATCAACGCGCCGGGGCAGAAAATCCTTCTTCGAGAAGTACCAGTCCGCCTCCTGGCCTTCCTGGGCATACTTAACGTAAACGTGGTACGTGTCCTCGGTGCCCACCTTCTCGCTGCCTTTGAGCTCCTTTTTGACGCCACCGATCTCGTCGGAAAAAGGCTTCTCGTGCACATATTCGGCCATGGTCAGCAAACCCAGCATACGGCCCGATCGCCCCACAACCTGCTGGTCGATGTCCACGTAGGCAATCTTTTTGCTGGGATCAATGAGGAAGTACTCCTTGCCGTCGGCGCCCATGATGTATTCCTGGGGCGTCCCCTCTGGGATGGTAACTTTCCCTTCGTACCGAGCCTTCTCGGGGCCGTTATTTTTGAAACCGTGCAGATAGACGGTTCCTTCCACGGTAGGCATCTTGGCCTCATCCGCCCCCAAGCCCTTGGCCTTGGCCGTGTACTTCACGGAGTCAACGGCCTTTGACGCTTCGTCGGCCTTTTTGAGAATTTCCGTTGCGTCCGTCAATTCGCCGCCAGCCGCAGCGGGCTTTGCCGCATCTTGCGCCCAAGCCGCACCGCAACCGAGTGCCAGCACCATCGCATGAAGATATACTCGTCGCATCGTTCTACTCCTGAAATCGGTGAAGGAGTTGGTGTAACTCCGGTTTCCTGGGGTTTGTGTGGCACCCCGCCGCTTCGGGCCGCGCCGCCCGACTACGGCAAATTATATCGCAAGGCCGTGGTAAGCGTCCAACCGTTGAATTCCTCGGGGCGGTAGAAGTGAAAGCGGTAATCGCCGGTCAGCACGATCGACCAGCAGCGGTTGATGGGCAAGTTCCAACCCAGCCCGAGGTTGAGGCTGGTGATCCAGTCGCGCACCCGCTCCTTGTCCTGGTAGAGGCGCGGCAGCGGCGCGATCTTCCAGTGCCCTCGGCCTTCGGCGGTGACATACCCGGTCTCGAAACCCGCCGCGACGAACGGCCGGCTGGCCGCGAAACTTGCGTTCCAGTCTTCGAAATCATCGCGGGCGGGGACCTTCCAGGGGTAAATTTCTGCCGTCGCTCCCGTATAGAGGTACGCGTACTTGAAGCTGACTTCCAGGTTTACATTTCCGACCCGCTGGTGATCGTGACTGCGGCCCATTCCCCCTCCCACATAAGCCGTCCAGATCAGCCATTCGGATTCCTGTCGGCCCGCTCCCAGATAAAACGTGGTTAAAAGGAACTCGGACTTGCGGTCGAGCGGCGTCTGCGGCGGGTCGAAAAAGTCCAGTACATCCAATTTGAGCGGACGCTTGAGACGCTTTTCCAACTGTCGTTTGGTTTCCGCGAGCTTGGTGTGGCCGTCGCGGAAACCAAATTCGAAGTGCCAGGGCTTGTCTGCCGGAGGGTTGGACGCTTTTTCATCGTGGCATTCCGCTGATGTCAAACGAAGGGAGCCGAAGGACTCGTTGCCGGCAAATAGTTGCGTAGCTGCACCAGCGCTGCTTAACAACGTAAGCAACATGCTCACCAGGCGAGGTTGCCTGTCGATGGGTAAAATGTCGCGCACCCTCACCTCTCCCGCGAAACAAGCATATCCGGTTGCGAATTGTAGGAGTTCTAGGTGGCAGACATTCCAGATTTCTGAAGATGGCGCGTTGTTGGGATGGTCAATAAAAAGCCCCGCCGGCATGGTCGTGCAGCGTGCCAGGCGGGACCAATAATACTCTCCCAGATTCTACTTTTGGCTATTGGCCTGCGCCGGACCTTCCTTGCCTTTTTTGTAGGTGACCACCGAATCGGTCTTCAGCGTCAGCTTGCCGTCATACGTGCCCATCGAAGATTCCGAGCTATAAAAATCGAGTTTTTGCAATACCGGTGCGAGCTTGACCAGGATGCGCATACCCGACTCGATGACCTGCTTTTGCTGCTTCTCCTCGGCGGTTTTATCCGGCATCCCACCGACGATCATCGGGCCGAACATGCCAACCATGCCCAATGCCGAAGCCAACTCCTGGCCTGTTTTGGATGTGTCCGCAAAGCTCGCCGAGCGAACCGGCCCCTTGGGGACCAGGCCCTCTTCGCTGAACCGTGCATTTTTTATGACCGATGGCGCCTTGCCCGTAGCGACGTCGAAACATTTCTGCAACGCCGTGCTCGAGGTCCCGATCATCATCCAATCGCCATGAACCCCGATCACCGGCTTCAAGAACATCGCCAGCGAGGGATGCGTGATTTCACGGAATCCCTCCGCGTCGACTTTCGCCGGCGAGATCATCAACGTTTGTCCCTCACCCTGCATGCGGGCTTTGATCATGTCCACGAAGCTGTTCAACTTCGTCCTCGCCAGTTCGGTGTTCTTCACGCGGACCATGAAAACACCATCGCTACCCCCCATGGGGGTGACGACGGCCGGGGGCATTTCGATGCTGGCCATCTCCCCGCTCCACCAGGCGAAGAGGTCGGCCTTGGGATCGAACCCCACCGACGCGAGCATGCCTTTCCATTGCGCTACCCCGTCCTTGCCCCCGGGGACTTCCTTTTCAACAAAGTCAATCACCATGTCGTAGAGCATCTCGAAGTCCATGGCGCCCGAGAGGCTGAATCCCGTCGCTTCCGCGGGGATGAACTGATCGAACTTGTCGAACGGCTTGCGGTTCAGGATGGCTTTGGCAAGAGGCGTGCCTTCCTTGCCGCTTTGCAGCCGCACCGCGTCCCAGCGCATCTCGCGCATGCCCTTGGTGGCCGCGGACGAAACCGAGTAGTCAAACACGTCTACGCGGTCCAGCACTTTCATCACGATTGCCATGCCCTCCGCTTTGCCCGCATTCGCCGCGGCGGCCTCAGGTTTACTCTGATTCGCTTTTTTCTCAATGTTCTTGAACATCGTGCGGAGCGACCCGGCAAACATCTTCCAATCGAAGAAGCCAATGGAATCAGCGGGCGACTCTACCAGCGATAGAGCCTCTTGAAACCTCGGGGCGGTCATCAATGATTTGGCTTGGGACTTGCCGGTGAGCATGCCGACGACATCATCAAGCGTCTTCTTTCCCGTCAAGAACCCAATTGTGTCCTGGTGGCGAAAGAGCGCGATGCTGAGTCCGATTTGAGTCAGCTTTTCGTGCGCGAATTCCCACACTTCTGCGTCATGCACTTTTGCTTGATTGAGCGTTGAACCGGAAGCCGTCGCGGCTTCTTTAAGAATGCCGACCAGCCCGCGCGCGTTCGCTTCGCCGCTGCCGGCCTTGCCTTGAACGATAACGATGTAGTCGAACCCGAGCATGCTGTCTGATGGCCGCTCGGCGAAAACGAATTCCTTGTCGGCAAGATCCGACCAGTTCACGCCTTGAATAAGCGTGAGCACCTTGTTCATTGTCGCTTGTGCCGCTGCTCGTTCGCTGTCACCAAGCAAGGACATGAAGAGCTTCACGAGATCCTGATCGACGCCCGTTTTCTTGAGGTCGGCGAAAATCTCCGACCACCGCGCCTCGAGCCAGGCACGCTCCGGGTTGGTGACGACGTGCACGTACATCCACGAATCCGCCGGAACGCACTTGCCCAGCGTGAATGCAGCAGGCAGCGGACCGGCAATCGCGCGCACAGCAGGCATGCCGCCGAAACCCAAAACCATCACCAGCGGCATAACTTTCAAATAAGCAAAACGACGCATGTTTATTCTCCCCAACACCGTGAGTTCCTTGGTTGGCTGCTCTTGGTCGAACGTGCTAACCAGACTGGCGGACGGCCGCAGCGCTTTGCCGCCGATCCAAGCATAGTAGACTCTTCGGAGCGTAACCAGCTTGTCACTGTCGATATTTGTTGGTTCTTGTCCTGACTCGAAACTTTCGACAGGCAATGGCAATGGCGCGATCCAGCCCCTGCATTCATGCGGGGTCACCAACCCGACATGAATGTCGGGACTCGGGATTAGTCACCGCGGGTGCTGATTTGAATTGCAGGAATGGGTGCCACGCCCAAGCCCAGCCTCATCGGGCGCCGGTATGAATTGCAAGAGCATGGCGGCGCTTCGCTTGGCCATGGCACCCCTTACGTTCAACTATACCAGTACCGAACTTTCTGACAGGGCCTGGCCCATTCGACAATCGCAAATCGACAATCGACAATAACATCAGTGTGTTGGTGATCCCATCGATTGCAGGGGATCAGCGTGTTCTACGCTTGAAGGACCGGGTCGCGCGTGGCGGGGGGGTGATTCATGCCGCCGGTCTGTGGGGATCCGCTGCGCCGATGGTTGCCGCCCTCGCAGCAGCGGATAGTCCGCGAACATTTCTATTTGTCACCGCCCACCCCGAAGAGGCCGAAGATGCTCGCGACGACGTCGAACTTTTTCTCGGGCGCGATTGCGAAATGTTTCCCGCCTGGGAAGCGCTTCCCGGTGAGGGTGCCGGCAGCACCGAGATCGAGGCCGAGCGGCTTCGAATTTGCGCCGCTCTTCAATCGCAGTCGGCAAGTTTTTTTCTCGTCGCTCCCATCCAAGCCTGGATGCAGCCGGTGCCCGCGCCCGCGCTGGTGAAAAGCAACACGCTGCTCATGACCACTGCGAGCGGCGGCACGGCCATTTCGCCGGAAAAACTCCTGACCTGGGCCGTGGATCGCGGCTTCGATCGACTCGACATGGTGGAATCGCCCGGCGACGTGGCCATGCGCGGCGACCTGGTCGATCTTTTCGCGCTCGGCGAGACCGTGCCGTATCGAATTCAATTCTACGACGACCGCATCGAATCGATTCGCCGCTTCGACGTCGGCTCCCAGCGCTCCATCGAAACCCTCAACAGCGTCACCATCACGGCTATGCCCAAACCGGGCTTGAGGGAGGGCGAGGCTCCCGCCGAGCCGCCATCCGTACCGCGACCGCAAGGAAGCGGTGTTGGCACCGAAAATCCTACGGAGTCTACACTCCTCCGATATTTGCCCAAAGACGCCGTTATCATCCTCGACGGCCCGCGCGAAATCCAGGAACTCGGCGCCACGCTGCAAAAGCGACTCGCAAGCAACCGGCTCTTCGACGTGCGGGCGATTCTCGCGGGGGCGGCCAACTTCACGCAGCTGCAACTGTCCCGCTTTGGCACGGCGGCCATCGACGACGAAGACACCTTCGATTTCGCCGTAGCCAGCCTGTCGCGTTTCGAGGGCGGTTCGGCGGAGTCAGTCGCCGAACTTACCGAACGATCGTCGGACCATGATGTTTACGTCCTCTGCGACAATGAAGGCGAACGGCAACGCCTGCGAGAGATGCTCGTTGAACATTCGCCGCAGACGACCGACCGCATTCACCTCGAACTCGGCTCCATCCATCGCGGCTTCGACTGGACTGCCTCGCGCACGCTCGTCGTCGCCCACCACGAACTCTTCCATCGCATGCGCCCCAAACGCCGCATCCGACGCATCGAGTCAGGCCGCACGCTCGAATCCTGGACCGACCTGCGGCCCGGCGAGCACGTGGTTCATGTTCTGCATGGCATCGCCGTCTACCGGGGCCTGCAAAAAATGCGGAAGAGCGCCGGCGGCCAGCAGGAAGAATTCCTCACCCTGGAATTCGCCGAGGGCTCCGTCATTCACGTGCCCTGCTCGCAGATCGACCTGGTGCAGAAGTACATTGGAGCGGGAGGCCGCAAGCCGCAGCTCTCCAAGCTGGGCGGTAAGCGCTGGAGCAACACCAAAGAAAAAGTCGCCGAGTCCGTATCCGACCTTGCCGAAGCTTTGCTTCGAATCCAGGCCGCTCGCGAAGAAGCCAGCGGAACGGCCTACCCGCCCGAAACCCAGTGGCAGCGCGAATTCGAAGCCGCATTCCTTTACGAAGAGACGGAAGATCAGCTCATCGTCGCCAAGGAAATCCACGATGACCTCATCCAGCCACGACCGATGGACCGCCTGGTCTGCGGCGACGTCGGCTACGGCAAAACCGAACTCGCCATGCGCGCCGCCTTCAAAGTCGTCGAATACGGCAAGCAGGTCGCAGTGCTGGTTCCCACCACTGTCCTCGCCGAGCAGCACTACAAAACATTCAGCGAGCGCATGGCCGAGTACCCCTTTTCGATTGGCTCGCTCTCGCGCTTTCGAAGCGGCGCAGAACAGAAAGAGCTCATCCAGCGCATCAAGAAGGGCCAGGTCGATATCGTCATCGGCACCCACCGCCTGCTCAGCAAGGACATCGCCTTCGCCAATCTCGGTCTCGTCGTTATCGATGAAGAGCAGCGCTTCGGTGTCGAGCACAAGGAGCGCCTCCGGCTCGCTCGCGAAAGCGTCGATGTGCTTACGCTTTCCGCAACGCCGATTCCTCGCACGCTGCACATGTCGCTTGTCGGCATCCGCGACATCAGCTCGCTCCAGACGCCGCCGGTGGATCGCCGGGCCATCGCCACGCAAATCCGCCCATTCGACGAAAACCTCATCCGCGGCGCAATCCTCCGCGAAATGAATCGCGACGGGCAGGTCTACTTCATCCATAACTTCGTCCACTCCATCGCGGCGATGGCCGACACCATCCGCAAAATTGTCCCCGAAGCCCGCGTCATTTACGGTCATGGCCAGATGAAGGACGAAGAACTCGAAGACGTGATGAGCAAGTTTCTCAACCGCGAGGCCGACGTGCTCGGCGCCACCACCATCATCGAAAGCGGGATCGACATTCCCTCGGTGAACACGATTTTCATCAACCGCGCCGATCGCTTCGGCTTAGCCGACCTGCATCAGCTCCGCGGGCGCGTGGGCCGCTCCAGCCACCGTGCCTATTGCTACCTGCTCCTGTCTCCCGACCGGCCCGTTCTGGGCAAGGCCGCAAAGCGCCTCAAGGCCATCGAAGAGTTCAGCGAACTCGGTGCCGGCTTCCGCATCGCCATGCGCGACCTCGAAATTCGCGGCGCGGGCAATTTGCTCGGCCGTGAACAATCCGGCCACATCGCCGCCGTCGGCTACGAAATGTACTGCCGCCTCCTCGAACAGACCGTCCGCCGCCTCAAAAACGAGCCCGACCCGACGCCGCCCACCGTTCACATTGACCTGGACGTGGCGGCCATGATCCCCGGAAGCTACATTACGTCCGACCGGGCACGCATCGAGATGTACCGCCGCGTAGTGTCATGCCGTGTCCCTGAAGACCTGGAGCGTTTGGAGAAGGACTTGATCGACGCGTTCGGCCCCATTCCCAAACCGATGCAGCGGCTGCTCGAACTCGCCGAACTCCGCGTGCTCGCCCGCCGATTCGGCATCACCTCGATCAGCCTCCAGCCGCCCGACGTGATTTTCCTGGTCGAGTCCGTCGCCGCCGCCCAGCCCGCATTCACCAACGCCCCGGGCAGCGTCCGCATGCCCGACCCGAAAACCATCCACCTTCGTCTTCCGCCGGCCTACACCGAACCGGCCACATTGGTTCCCGTCCTCCGCCGCATGTTCCAAAAAGCATTAACTGCGGAGACCGTGGCATGACGAAAAGGCAACAAGGCAACAAGGCAACCAGGCAACAAGGCACCGAGCCAACCAAGCAACGAAAGCCTCCCCCCTTAATAAGGGGGGATAGAAGGGGGTCCGCCTTTTGTCCCAACGGGACTACGGCCCAAAGCCCAGGGT
>JBKJYI010000552.1:0-10540 GCA_046715855.1 Phycisphaerae bacterium | reverse complement strand
CGTGGCCACGTTGATGAGGCCGAAGGCGTCCTGGCCCGCAATCGTCACCCGGGCCTTGATCGGAGCGCCCAGCAGACTGCGGAACTTGTTCACCATGGACGTAACGTCGGAAATATCCGGCTGCGTCGTGGTGGACGGCGGATTATACGGATCCGTGACGTCGCCCCAACGAGTGGTCCGGAGAACTGCCTGAGCTGACACGTTCCCACCACCACTGGAGCAGGCGGGCGAACCCTCGACGCCTAAGCAGCCGGCGGCAAGGTGTTCCACTGCATAGTTGGAGCTGGGAACGATTCCCGAACCCGTCACATGCAGCAGACCCACGGTGTTCCAGTCGCGGTAATGCGGAGCGCACTGCGTGTAGGCCGCCTTGAACGGAGTCTGGCTAGCGCTCGACTCAATGTAGTTCGAGGGCGGTCCAACCCAGAGGGACTTTCCTACAAACGCGGTGAAGGGAATGGATGCTCCGCCGGTATAAGGCGGGTTCACGACATGCAGCGAGGTCAGCTTAATGCGAATCGCCGTTTCACCCGTCGTGTTCGAGGGCGGGGTGAAGGAGATGAATCGCGACTTGTCGCAAGTGCCGACACCTGCGCCGCTGCAGCAGGGATGCGGGGTCGCCGCAGCCGTGCATGATGCGTTGCTGGTGGGAAGTACTGGACTTGGAGCACCTGGAGGAGGTCCTCCGCAGGAGATGTCCAGAGTGGCGGAGCCGCGGCTGCCCGGGAAGCTTCCAACCCGGAGCAGGAAGCACTCGCCCGGAGAAGCGTTGCGGAGAAGCTGTTCGGAAGCCAGCCATTTGCCCGGCCCGCCGATAGCCACACCGGTGCAGCTTTCATCTTGTCCTATTCCTGCCAGCGTTGCCGTCGAAACCGTCGCGCCATTGGGATCACCCTCCAGGGCGCACGGCGGGCAAATCGTCTTATCGCAATTGGCTGGAGCACCCACAGGGCAATTGACGTAGACCGCGAACATGGAGTCAAACCGCGTGCCGGTCTGGCACTCGCTGATAAACAGGTCGCAGGAGCTGCCGGCGACAAACTTGTACCACACGTCGAAGTCGATCTGCGATTCGCCGAAATCACTGGGAATCGGGCCATACCCGTCCGTGGTGGCGCACTGATTGTGCACTACGTAGGAGCCTGGGGTGATGACCGCCTCGTTGGCACATGCGTCGTTTGCCGGTGGTCCGGTCGGACACGAAACGCCCGAGCAGGTCGTGTCATCGATGCCCCAGATGCCGTTGGCATTGTCGCAATCGTTGACCGTCTTGAGCGTGCAGAGCCCGTCGCAGGTGCAGCAGGATCCGACCTGGGCGCCAACCGTGCTCGGCGCGAAGGTGAAGTTCGTGCAGAAAACCTGCTCGGAAGGACTTACGAACGACGGCTCGTAGCCCTCATCCGTTCCGGTGAACGACATTGCCGTCGAGCCGCCCACCGTCTGCATCCAGCGCCAGAAGCAGGTGTCGAGCGATAGTGTTACGTCGTTGCTGATTTCCAGCCAGTAAATTCCGCCAATGGTCAGTCCGGTGATGGGCGTATCGAGCACCAGCTGGTACCCGTAGACCTCGACCTGTAGACGCGTGTTAACTGACGAGGGGTTGATAATACCCTTTTCCGAACTCGCAGTGCTTTCGCCAAAGAGCGTGCCGGGCGAACGACCGGTTGCCGGGTCGTTGTTGTAAACGCGGACGCGGAAATGGTCTGCAGTCACCTGGGGACCGCAATCGTTCACGGTGACGTTCGGATCGTGATCGAAATAGAAGCCCCATACGCAGGCCGAGGAAAGCGTATTGCCGTCGGGCTTGATGTCGTCTGCGGCCAGCAAACCGCCCTCGATGATGCCGCGATCGCTGATGGCGAAGTTCAGACTGTTGTCGAAGGGCTGGCAATTGCCGGGGCCTTCGATTTCGCAAATCGGGCACGGTGAATCTTGCGCAAACTGCTGCGCATCGCCAACGCACGTTCCCGCTCCAATCGCAGCGCAATCGTCATTTGTGCTGCACGACTCGTTCAGATTGCCGGAGCAGGTGCCACCCTGACACTTGACGCCGCCCTTGAAGTTGCCCGAGGCCGCATCGCAATTCGCATTGGTAACGGGCTGGGCGAGCTGAACGTCAAAGCACTCGCCAGGACCCGTGCAGCACGAACCATGGTAGCAGGTCGAGCCGGGCTGACCGTTGGTGCCCGTGCAGACGCTGACCGCCGGACTCTTGTTCGGCGGCGCCAGGAAGAACCCACCCAGCGCATCGCACTGGAGCTGGGTTACATCGTCCACGCACTGGTTCTCCAGACAGCAGGCCGCCACCGGACAGGCCTGAGCAACGATGTGCATTTGGTACTGGCCGTGTTGACCTTGGAGCACCGAGTAAATTGGGTAGTAGTAACTCCCTGGCGTCATCAGACCGAAGCTCTGCCAGAGGTTGTCATCGTCTCCGCAATAGGGCCCGCCGCGAGAGAAGGCCGGCTCCGGGAACTTGTAGGGGTTCGGAACGGAGAATAAGGCCGATCCGCACGGGCAGCTGTCGTAAATGATGCTGTATGCCGGACGGAAAACCGGGTCGGAGCAGCACAAATCCACGTAGATGATGGTGCAATCATCGACCAGCGTGAATCCTTCCCACCAACCGGGATCGGAACCAGGGTCGTCGCTGTAGGCAAAACAGCTGTCTTCATTGGGCGGCGGCGCGTTACTCGCGCTGGAGTTATCGCCGGTGATGGTGATGACCTTGGTGTCGCCCAGTGGAGGAGCCGTGATCACGTGCAAGGTGACATTCTCGCAATCGTCAGCCCCTGAATATTGGGCAATGGGCTTCGGGCAGCAATGCTGCTCGCCAAGGGGGTTGCCTGGATTGGTGCCGTAGTTGCCGTTCGAGGCGTCGCAATCCGAGCCGTTACCCAGGTAATTTCGACCGCCGCTGATGCAAGCGGTTTCCGTCTCTACGGTGCATGCGCCCGTCGTCGGGTTGCAACATGCGCCCTGGTTGCAGGAAGGCTCGGCCACGCAGGTTCCGCCACCCGCACATGCGCCGTTGAACGGTGCACAGGTGCCGGCGCCGCAATCGGAGTCCTTGTTGCAGGTCAAGGCCGTGTTATTGGAGCAACGGCGGCAATATTGACCGGCATTGGTGCCTCCGCTGCAGGAAGCGCAGAGCGAGGCATTACCCTGGTAGATGCCGTTCCCGCCCTCGCAAACCCAGGGAAGCTGGGCGTTGTTGCAGATATCCGGATTGGTGAGACAGCAGGCGCCGACATTAGCCGAGGCCTTGGTTCCTTCGAGCTCAAAGGCCAGGATGCCGGTCGTTCCGAAGTTGCTGTTCACCGGGCCATTGTTGATCCACAGCCGGGAAGCGTTGTTTGTTCCGACGTCAACCGCGTCCGTGGAAGCCCACACGTGCCGGGCGTTGGGCGAAAAGTTCGCCGCGACGCGCTGAACGATGAAACCCTTGGCCGGAACCGTAAGGGGCGGACTGAACTGAACCGGGTAAATTCCAAAGGTTGCTGTGCCGACGAAGAACAGATCCTCGATAAAGTTTCCTGATTCGTCATAAATTTCAAACGCGATTCGATTCGTCGACGGGGAGCCGCCGACAAAACGCAGAAAATCAAGTGCGATAAAGCTGGGGCCGGCGAGATTGCATGTGCCGCTGGGGCAATCGACAGTCGCGCCGCAGCCCAGACCCGCACGGGTACCGCCTACGCAAACTCCGGGATTCGACAGGGTGTAGTCGTCGCCAAGCTTTTGAAGGGGAACGCCAAAGGGCGGGACCACAATCGCGGAATCCGAAATCGGACCCAGGATTTGTGAATAAGGACCGGCCGGAGCGATACCCGAACCGTATTTCGGGCATTTCACCTGGACTCCCTCGAGCACAGGGCAGACATTTCCGCCGCCCGAGGGGATGGTTCCGTCATCGTGTCCATACCAAGCCCCGCCTACGCCATCGCAGGAGCCGGGAAAGCTGTTGCATGCCGTGGCGGCTGCCGGACAGGTGCCGCCCGGGCAATTGCCCGCGCCGGTGCATGGCTGGTCATCGTTGGTTCCACCAACGCAGAAACGACCGGCGCAATCCGCAGCTGTTGTACAGGCCGCGCCGCCCTGGGTACCGGCAACAAGTCCGCCGCAAATACCGCGCTTTAATCGCCTGGTACATCCCGGTTCGCCCGGTGTGCTGCCCGCCCCGGTGGTAGTGCAGCAACGACCCGGGGAGCAGATGGGTCCAAAATTGCTGCAACTCCCGCCGACTTCCAAACAATCTTCGTCGGTGATGCAATTCGTGTTCAGGGGGCCGACGCTGCACTTCTTTTCCGCACAGAGTCCGCCGCTTCCGCAGGGGTTGGATCCGGCGACGCAAACGCCGCTCACGCAAGTCTCCGTCCCATTGCAGGCCAAGTCGGTAACCGCTTTGAAAGGTGCACCAACGACGGCCGCGTTGCGGCAATCAGCAGCCGATGCACAAGCTGCGTCCTGGCAGTGGTCAAAGTTGCAGGTGCTGCCCGTGGCGCAGTCCCCGTCGGTATTACATGCCTGGGAAGGATTGCTCGAACAGCGACCGACTTCGATCGTTTCGCTGCAAACCTGAAGACCGGTGCAAGGCGGAGTGCCCGCTACGCAAACACCGTTTTGGCATGTTTCGGCGCCGTTGCAGTACAGGCCGTCGTTGCAGCCGCCGCAAGCCAGGCCGAAATTATCCGAACACTGTTCGTCTCCGATCGAACCGTCTTGACCGTTTGGCACCGTCGTATTGACGCAGGTTCCCGAACCGGCCGGCTGGCCAGCGACGAAATTGCATTCGTCCTGGGTGCAGCGATTCCCGTCGTCGCATTCGACGTCGAATGAGCAGCCGACCATGGCCACGCCACCTTCGCGGGTGTTGAGCGGAAGGGGTCCTTGGAGAAGCCCCGCATCGCGCATGCGGGTGGCATCGTCGTCGCGATAGTCAACGACGATGGTCGGAAACGTGGGCACATTTCCGCTCATCAGGTCGGAGATGTTTCCATAGACCACGGGCCCCCCTGCGGAGGACTGTCGCTGTGCGCTTGCTGTGCGAAGGGCGCGCTGGGATTCCTCCGCAGTCACTGCGACCTTTGGATCCCACTGTCCACTGAGTCCACCCGGAACATGGGCGGCCCCCTCCAAGCGCAGACTGACCCCAAAGGCCAGCCCCGCCACCGCCAGCGCACCCACCAGGGCACGCCAGTGATTCCTGTGTTTACTTGCCGTCATCATTCTTTACCTCCACCCTTTCGGAACTCCCGTTCCATGTCCATAACAAACTGACGCTTACGACAACCTCTTGTGCCCGGCGGGATGTGGCATGCGGAGGCATGACCCCGGGACGCAACAGGCGGTCTGGAAATTTGGTAACGCTGACGCCTCGATCAATCCTCCGATGATCGAAGCTACAGCCCGATTCATGCAAACTGTCGCGAGCACAATGGGGTCGCGGAATGAGTCGCAAAAAAGAAAACGACGACCTTGAGTACGCAGGCCGCCGAGAACGCAAGATGGCAAAACCATGGAGGGATAACATGGATCGCTAACGGCTGCGAGCCCGCGCGGATCGATCAAGAAGGCTGGTGATGCGATCATGTTCTTTCCCATTCCTCAAGGGCGTTACGGAGCGTTGATCTCCCGTCTTTTCAGGACGCCGCTTTTGGTCGGCGTCACCACTGCGCACTTGCGAGCGAAATACTTTCGCTCTCGATCACCATGACGGGACGGTTTCAACCACCGCGTATTCGCTCTTCGTGGCGCTCCCAGAACGGAGCGGCCATTAACAGCGTTTCACAGGCGCCTCGGTCATACATTTTCTTGCATTCCGGCAAAAAGCCGCGGTTGCATCAAGATCAATGACCCTTAAAGCCCCTTTGATTGGGCCGATATTACCAAGATCAACACTGGGGGTCAATAGAATTCAGACACGGAAGCTAGATTAGCGAAGAAAATTTACCCACCTTACCAGTCAATATTAAAGACATACAGTAAATATATATCTTACACTTTGTTACAACAAAAAAATATTCGGGTTTTCCGACGCGGACCAAAGCGAGGGGCTGCCAATGCCCTCATTGTAAAAGAAACGGAAAACGGTTAACCTGATCTAGATCACTCCCGTGGGGAAGAAGCGATTACCGGAAAACACAATGCGTGTGCATCCACGTCAAAAACGCGGCCGCTCAAGGATCGAGTGTGCACTATCAGCGCTGATGATTCTTTGCGCCTGCCGTGTTCGAAAAATATTCAGGGCAGTGTTCCTGGCATTTGCGTTGCAGATTGCTTCGGCGTCCTGGGCCAGTGATCCCCGGTTCACCTCTGCGCTTGAACCCGTGGACATCGTCGATGCAAACGCAACGCCAATAGCCGGCGCGACCGCGTCGATCAGCGGCCCAGACGTGATTGTTGGGAGCTTGTATCAAGTCGCAAGCTACGGAAGTTCGAACGGCATTTCCGCGTTCGCCGTGGGCACCTATTCCTGCAATGTTGGCGACCAGTGGCTCAACTGGTTCCCCAACAATAACCAGCATCCGGTGATCGCGCAAAACATGTTCCGCCTCAAGAATGGGCGATTCGAGCAGATCGGCCAAAGCTGGCTCAAGCACGGATTCTACGCGCTTTCCAATAATCTTTGTCATACCGATTGTCAGGCCACCGACGGAACTCATCTCGGTGTGCACTGCGCGGACCCCTACTCTGCGGCGCTCAATGGAACACAGAACAACCTCGGGCCCAAGTGGCAGGTCGATGCGCACTCCGGCGCGTTTCCCTTTCCGTCGAGCAATCCACCTTATTCGGGAATCCTTGCGCGCCGCTTGCAAGTCCGAAACGCGGACCTCGATCCATCGCAAAACGGCGGTGGACAGTATTACGTGGAAGGCCAGTATGTCGCGGCCGATGATTCGGCGTGGGGGAAACAAAACAACAACGCATCGTACCGTCCCGTGATTGTGGAAACGGATGGGACTTCCTGGTTCATCGATCTTGCTGGCACTACACAGCGAACTCGGTCCGCCATTCGCGCCTGGAATGACGCCGATGCCACGGTTCGGGAGACAGATTTGCAAGTCGCCGGCGAAGGATTGTTCATTCTGGCCGCTAAGGTAAGCGATCTGGGTTCCGGCTGGTGGCACTACGAATACGCGGTACAAAACCTGAATTCGCATCGCTCCGCAAGGTCCTTCTCGATTCCGTTCGATCCGACGGGAACCGTATTCAACATTGGTTTCCACGATGTGGACTATCACAGCGGCGAGCCGTTCAGCGGACTCGATTGGACCGCGACGACCAGCAACGGAGTCATTACCTGGTCCACGCAGGATTTCGCGGTGAACCCAAACGCGAACGCGCTGCGCTGGGGGACACTTTATAACTTCCGGTTCGATATCAACCGGCAGCCGCAAACAACCACCGCGACTCTCGGACTGTTTCGGCCTGGCGCCCCAAGCGAAATATCTGGCAGCACAGTGGGTCCCATCCTGAGCCCCGCCGATTGCAACGGAAACGGAGTTCCTGACAGCATTGACATCGCCGAAGGCGATAGCACTGACTGCGATAGCGATACGATGCCGGACGAGTGCGAAAGTTTCGCGCCGGCCAGCCAACACGTCGCGGCGGGTTTGGATCGACCCGTGCAGGTGACGTCTCCCGCCAATGACGCGCGGTTGTTCATTGTGGAGCAGTCCGGACGGATCAAAATCCTTTCGAATGGAAGCGTGCTGGCCTTGCCATTTCTGAATCTCGCATCGTTGGTGTTGGCGAGCCCGGACAACGGCTTGCTGAGCACGGCCTTCGATCCTGGGTACCCGAGCAATGGGCGTTTTTACGTTGCGTATACGAACCCGGGAGGCTCCCTGGTCGTTGCTCGGTATAACGTGTCGTCCAACATGAACCTCGCCAGCCCGTCCAGCGCGGTGGTGCTGAAGACGATTGGCCCTGCCTCATCGATTCGCAGCGGCGGACAAATCGCCTTCGGCCCCGACGGTTTCCTTTATGTCGGAGTTGGCGACGGGGGCGCGGCGAATGATCCCCTCAATCACGCTCAAGACACCAGCTCGCTTCGCGGCAAAATTCTGCGTCTCGATGTGAATGCTCCCCCGAACTACATCCCGCAGGACAATCCGTTTCCTGAGCCCGGATTGCCGCTCGACGAAATCTGGACAATCGGTGTGCGCGATCCGTGGCGCTTCAGCTTCGACCGGGCAACCGGCGAGATTTACGTCGCCGACCGAGGTCAAAACCTGTACGACGAAGTCAATATTCAAACCATCCCCAATGCCAGCGGCGAAAACTTTGGATGGCGCTGCACAGAGGGTGTGACATGCACGGGGTTGACCGGCTGCACCTGCAACAGTTCCACCCTCACCTCCCCCCAGTTCATGCACGCCCGTCAGGCCGGTGAATGCGGAATCACGGGCGGTTTTGTTTATCGCGGTTGCGCCCTGCCCAATCTTCTCGGCGCCTATTTTTATGCAGACTCCTGTAGCGGGACGGGGCGGTCCTTTCGCTTTGAGGGGGGCTTGATCACTGACCAACAGGATTGGACCGCCGACCTCTCGCCGGCTCAGGGTCCGCTGACTTCGATCGTCTCTTTTGGCGAAGACGCGGCGGGTGAACTTTATCTGGTTGATTACTCCGGCAGCATTTTCCGGATTGTGCCGCGATCGGGGACCGATTGCGGCAACGGAGCCGTTGACCCCGGCGAACAGTGCGACGATGGCAATACCGACCCGGGCGATGGATGTGACGCATTCTGTCGCATCGAGCCTGGGCCCCCGAACGATCGATGCTATAATGCAATTTCGATTGGTGAGCAGACCATTCCGTTTGATACAGCCGGCGCGCTGACCGATGGGCCTGACGAGGTCGAAGCATGCCAGAGCGAGCCCATTGTCGATATCATTGGTTCGGATGTTTGGTACTGCTATACCGCGTCATGCTCGGGCACTGCCACGGTTGATCTCTGCAGCAGCGGCTTTGACACCATCGCCGCAGTGTATGAAGGATGTTCGTGCCCCTCGACTCCGTCGGCGGCGGGGTGCAGCGATGGCGGCTGCTTCGCCCAATCCATTCTGAGTTTCCCGGTAACGGCCTGCAGCTCGTATCTTATCCGCGTGGGCGGTTTCGTCGGGGATCAAGGACCGGCTTCGATGACGCTTTCCTGCTCACCCGATCCGATCCAGAACGATTGCAACTTGAACAGTATCGACGATGGAGTGGATATTGCGTGCGGTGCAGAATCGGACACGAACTCAAACCTGGTGCCGGACTCATGTGAAACGGACGGCGATCCAATTCGCGGAGGTCGCCTTTATGATCGCTGGTGGTCGCAAACGGGAACCAGCGAGCCAGGCAGCGATCACCCCCTGTGGGCTTTTCGACCCGATACGGCGAGCAACACGGCGAGTGGCGGAGCGACATGGCGATGCAGTGAGTGTCACGGCTGGGATTACAAAGGCGTCGAAGGCCAGTATGGCGCCGGCTCGCATCGCACGGGCTTCGGTGGCATTCTACATAGCACGCTTTCCGCTCCCGCCATGTTTGACCTGCTTAAAAATCCTCCCAGCGATGGGGGGGGAGCGGGCGTGCTCAACGGGCATGACTTCGGAACGGTTCTCTCCGATGGTTCAATCAACGACCTGGTGGCTTTTGTGCTTCTGGGTACGGTAGACGACACCGACTTCATTAATCCCAACACGAAAGCATTTTGGGGGGACGCCCAAGCCGGCCAAGCCCATTATTCCACGGGCGGGACGATCTCCCAGTGCGGAAGCTGTCACGGCCCCCAAGGCGCCGACATCAATTTCGGCACGGTTCAGAATCCGGCATACCTCGGCACTGTCGCCGCTGCTGATCCCTGGAAGTTCTTGCATCGTGCGCGGATGGGTTTTCCCGGCACGCCCATGCAAGGTTGGCTCGCCAACGGCGGAACCGATCAAGGGGCAGCCGACATCGGCCGCTACGCACAGATTAACTTTCCCACAGAATGCGTGGACAGTTCGCAATGCGGCGATGCGATTGGTTGCACTGTGGATTCGTGTGACTCGGCCGGGCGGTGCCAACACGTCGAAAACGACACGGGGTGCACAGATGATGGCTTGTTCTGCGATGGGACGGAATATTGCGACGCGGCCCTTGGGTGCGTGAGCGCCGGCAACCCGTGCAGCATTTCCTCGGCGTGCGATGAGTCCAGCGGCTCCTGCGGCTGCTTGCCTCCCCTCGTCCATGCCGTGGGTTCGCGTTACCTGGCCGTCACGCCGCAACAAGCCGGGGGTGCGTCGATCCCCATGGCGCTGCGGATCAAGCCCCAGTGCCCGCTCGGGGCAGCGAAATACCTGGGATCGCCCTCTGGCCCCTTCAACGTCGTCTTGACGGTGGATGACGCGGCCGACGCAGCATGGCTGACGCCTACCCAATGGGGAACCATGTATGTTTCCGGGTTCGAAATTGCACCCGGAGTCACTTACGCAGTCGAAGCCGACTGCGGCCTGCCCGATAGAGCCATCTTGACGAGCAGTTCGATGGGGTCCACGTATCTGTGGGG
>JBKJYI010000551.1:0-4858 GCA_046715855.1 Phycisphaerae bacterium | reverse complement strand
GGTTGGTACTTGCTGCGCGGCGGTCGCCGGCCGCCGGCGCGTCGTCGTACCGGACATTGCGGCCAGCGAGGAATTTCCAGGCTTCGCCGCGTTCGCCCTGCCGCTGGGACTTCGCGCCGCCTGGTCCACGCCCATCTTTTCCGCGTCCGGCAAGGTCCTCGGCACGTTTGTCTCCTATTGTCGCGAGGTGTGCGAGCCCGATTCGCAGAGCGAGACGTTGGATGAAATCGTCGCACGAACGGCGGCGGTGGTTATCGACCGCAGGCAAACCGAAGAGGTGGTGCGCGAGAGCGAAGCGCGCTATCGCACTCTATTCGCTTCAGCGCCGATGGCCGTATTCGTCTGCGATAAGACGGCGGTCATACAACATTACAACGAGCATGCAGTGGAACTTTGGGGCCGGGAGCCGAAGTGCGGCGTCGAAAAACACTGCGGCTCGGTGAAGCTGTGGCTACCCGACGGCACGCTGTTGCCGCACGAGAACAGCCCGATGCTGGAGGTGCTGCGCACCGGCGTCCCGGCGCGCAACGTGGAAGTGTTCATCGAGCGACCCGACGGTTCGCGTCTCCCGGTGCTGGTGAACTTTGCCGCGATCAAGGACGCGCACGGCGAGATCACCGGCGCGATCACTTCGTTCGTGGACATTAGCGAACGCAAAGTAGCAGAGGCAAAGATTCGCGAACAAGCGCGGCTGAATGCTTTCGCTGCTCAGTTCGGTAAGCACCTGACCGAAAGCAGCGAGCTGGGTGAGACGCTGCGGCGTTGCGCGCAAGCCATGGTCGATCATCTTGATGCGGCCTTTGCCCGCATCTGGACGCTCAACGAAGCTCAAGACGTCCTGGAGCTTCAGGCCAGCGCGGGATTGTACACGCACCTAAACGGTCCTCATTCCCGCGTGCCGGTGGGCAAGTTCAAAATCGGCCTGATCGCATGGGAGCGGAAGGCCCACCTGACCAATTCCGTGGTGGGCGACGTGCGCGTGAATGAGCAGGAATGGGCCCGGAAGGAAGGGATGGTGGCCTTCGCCGGATTTCCGCTCATCGTCGAGAATCGTGTCGTGGGCGTGATGGCCATGTTCGCGCGGCACGCGCTTCCCGAACTGACCCTGCAGGCGATGGAGCGGGTGGCCAATCAATTGGCCATCGGCATTGAACGAAAACGGGCCGAAGAACGGCTCCACGCCAGCGAAGCGCGCTACCGGGCGATGGCCGACAGCATCCCACAGCTTGCGTGGATGGCCGACGGGAAGGGGTCGATCTTCTGGTACAACCAGCGCTGGTTCGACTACACCGGCACGACCCTCGAAGCGATGGAGGGCTGGGGTTGGATGAAAGTCCATCACCCCGACCACGTGGACCGCGTGGTGGAGAAAGTTGCCCGGCACTTCAAGGAAGGTTTGGACTGGGAGGATACGTTCCCGCTTCGGGGGAAGGACGGCATCTACCGATGGTTTTTATCGCGGATGAAAGCGATCCGCGACGACTCGGGCAAGGTGGTGCGCTTCTTCGGAACCAACACGGACATCAGCGAGCGGCTGGAGGCCGAAGCAGCCCTGCGCGAAAGCGAAGCCCGCAAGGAGGGCATCCTTGAATCCGCCATCGACTGTCTGATTACCATGGACCATAAAGGTCGGGTTGTGGATTTTAATCCAGCGGCCGAGCGAACCTTCGGCTATCGCCGCGAAGAGGCCCTGGGCAAAACGGTGGCCGAACTCATTATTCCGTCCCGCCTGCACGAGTCCCACTGGAAGGGGATGGAGCGGTACCTCAATACCGGACAGTCCACGATCCTGGGTCAGCGCATTGAGGTGACCGCACGGTGCGCCGACGGGCGTGAGATTCCGGTGGAGCTGGCCATATCCGTGATCGAACTGGAAGGCCGGCATCCATTTTTCACTGCCTATCTGCGGGACATCTCGGAGCGCAAACGAATTGAAGAAGAGAAAGTGCAGCTCCTGGAAAGCGAACGGGCGGCGCGCAACGCGGCTGAGCGAATCAGCGTGATGAAGGACGAATTCCTGGCGAATGTTTCCCACGAGCTTCGCACGCCGCTCAATTCGATTTTGGGCTGGTCGCAGCTCATCGCTTCCAAGAAGCTCAGCGCCGAGGATTTTCAGCAAGGGCTGGAGACGATTCAGCGCAATGCTCGGGCCCAGGCGCAGCTTATCGAGGACCTGCTGGACATGAGCCGGATTGTGTCTGGCAAGGTTCGGCTTGATGTCCAGCAAATCGATTTGGCAAGCGTGGTGGAAGGAGCGGTTAATTCGGTCAGGCCATCAGCCGAGGCCAAGGGGATTCGCCTGCGGCAGATCGTTGACCCGTTAGTCGGGCCGGTGACGGGCGATCCCACCCGCCTTCAGCAGGTGGTTTGGAACCTCCTCTCGAATGCGATCAAGTTCACGCCCAGAGGGGGCAAAGTGGAAGTTCTGCTACAGCGCGTGAATTCGCAAGTGGAAATCACTGTCAGCGACTCGGGGCAGGGGATCAAGGCGGACTTTCTGCCGCACGTCTTTGAACGCTTCCGGCAGGCTGACTCGTCCACCACGCGAATGTACGGCGGGCTGGGGCTGGGCCTGGCCATCGTCAAGCAGCTTGTTGAGCTACATGGGGGTACAGTTTCCGCCACAAGTGAGGGGGAGGGCCGAGGGACGACCTTTACAGTGAGTTTCCCCCTGGCGCCAATTCGATCTTCAGATCAGAAGCGCGAACATCCCGCAACTCCCACTCATTCCTTGTCCGACTGTCATGGGGTCGATATTGCGGGCGTAAGGGTCCTGGTGGTCGACGACGAGCGGGACGCGCGCGACCTCATCCAGCGAATGCTCCTGGAATGCAAGGCCGAAGTGGTGGCGGCGTCTAACGCAGGGGAGGGCTTGGAAATGGTGAAATCGTTCCGGCCTGATCTGATCTTGAGTGATATAGGGATGCCTGGCGTGGATGGCTACGACTTTATCCGTCAGGTCCGCCGACTTCCGGCATCAGAGGGCGGCCGGACACCTGCGGGGGCACTCACGGCGTTCGCGCGAACGGAAGATCGGACGCGGGCGATGATTGCGGGATATCAAATCCATATAGCCAAGCCAATCGAGCCGCAGGAACTCCTGGCGGCGGTCGCGAGCCTGGCGGGGCGAACGGAAAAAATGGAAGAGTAGTTACGGACGACAGGCGGAACGGGGTGGCATGCCCAAGCCCTGTCTCATCGGGCGCCGGCATGTATGCCGAACGGCAATGGCGGCGCTGCGCTTGGCCATGGCACCCTGATTCAACGCTCAATGATTTTGCAATCGCATGAACATTTGAAAGGGGTGCTTCGTCACGCCTCCGTGGCGACGAAAGCACCCTGACCGCGAGTCTGCACGCTGGTTACGCAAGCTTGCATAACGTCATCGGAGAGCGTAACATGGGTGAAGCAATCGCCCATGGTTTGAAGGCGGTCGATTCGAGCCTGAAGCTCCGCGTGATCCCGCGGGGACAGGCTTGGGCGACAGGTCGAGCCGTTTGCCCGCCACCCTTGTTGAATCCGGCGCACCAGCCGACCCGAACCCTTCATACCAACGCTCCTCGGTTGCGCGTACAGCCCGCTCGCAGGCGACGAGGCGAATCCTTTCGCTTCTACCGCCGCCTGCGGTGCTGGAGAGGTGGCACGGCTTCCAGCCCGTGTTGCCGGCGAGCCGGCCCACCAGAATTACGATTGAGTTTTGCTGCTTAACTTCTGACGCTGCGAGTTTTGGTGCGCTTTTACTTTGCGACGCGCACCTGTTTGACCGCTTCTTTAAAGCCGCGGCTCTGTTTTGGTGGGCATGGCCCACCCTACGTGGCTCTGGTTACTTCGAGCCTGGCCGATTCCGCAGATACGACTGCCAGTTGGGCCATTCGTCGCCGGCCCAGTCGATGCCCATCGAGCGATCGAGTGCGGCGGGATCCCATACATCGATCCGGGTCCGCTGGCCCACGAGCATGATGTCCGTGCCGAGCCTGGCTTTTTTCAGAAGGCGATCGGGTAGGACAAAGCGTCCCTGCTTGTCCATCTCGACCGACGAGGCCAGTCCATAAAACTGGAGCTCGAACTTCAGCACATCTTGGCCGGATTGGAATTCCGTTTCCGTCCTGGCCGCTACCTCTTCGAAGCCGCGCTCGGTGAAGATCGACAGCGTTCCACCGTGCTCGCCGAGCGTGACATAGAGCAGGCTGCCGTCCCGCTCTTCGTTGATGGCACTCCTCAGTTGGGAGGGAAGCTGGATGCGATTTTTGGCATCGATGGTCCGTTCAAACTGACCTGTGAAATACCGCATCGCATCAACTTCACTCGCAACCGTCTGACCACTTTGTGGGATTTCTGCGCACAATGTACCACTTCGTGCCACCGGTTGCAAGCAAAATATTCAAGTTTGATGCGCAATTTTTGTAAGATCCGAGCATTGCGCGAGTTGTAATGCTAACGGGCATTTACGCACACGTTAAGCCGGGGAACATGGGGATGTTTTTGGATCACATTTGCGAGCGAAAATTGGGGATGAACACAGTATTTGAGGCGCATTTTGGTCACTACAGGGGCGCGGAATCAGGTTGCGGCGCGGAGTTCAGAGTTCGCGCGTAAAGCGCGGCATAGGCATCCCATGTTGTGGATATGTTCCACTGCGAAGCGGCGGCGCGCTGGGCTTGCTGGCCCAATTGGTGCGAGAGTTCTGCGTCGGTGAGGAGACGCGAAATGGCGGCGGCGAGCGCGCGAGTGTCACCGTATGGCACTAACAGGCCGGTCCGCTCGTGGGTGATGAGATCGCGGCATCCCGGGACGTCGGTGGCGACGATGGGTTTGCCGGCGGCCATGGCTTCGAGCAGGGCGTTGGGGAGCCCTTCGG
>JBKJYI010000550.1:0-5367 GCA_046715855.1 Phycisphaerae bacterium | reverse complement strand
ATCGTGGGTTGGGGGCACAACTCCTACGGTCAGACTGACACACCCGCACCCAATACGGGGTTCGTCGCCGTCGCAGCGGGCAGTGCACACAGTTTGGGTCTCAAGTCCAACGGTTCCATCGTCGCGTGGGGGCGGAACGACTTCGCTCAGCTCGACATTCCTGAACCCAACACTGGTTTCGTGGTCGTCTCTGGGGGAAGGTGGTCCAATTTGGGCTTGAAGAGCGATGGGTCTGTTGTGGCATGGGGCTACAATGGCCACCCACTGGACCCCCCGGCTCCCAACACGGGATTCGTGGCCATCTCTGCCGGGTGGTACCACAGTCTGGGTCTCAAGGCCGACGGGTCCATCGTGGGATGGGGAGACAACTTCTACGGTCAAACCGATGTTCCCGCGGCCAACAAGGGTTTCATCGCCGTCGCTGCAGGACGGTATCACAGTCTGGGTGTGAAGCTTCCGTGTGCTACCCACGCTGTTTGCGACGACGGAATATTCTGTAATGGCGCGGAGCAATGCAACCTAGCGACGGGTGTTTGCGGAGCGGCGATCCCGCCCGCATGTACTGACGGAACGATGTGCGACGAAGTGAACGACTTCTGCAATCCAGACATCGACGGCGACGGAATTGTGAATACCCTCGACAACTGCCCGCTGCTGCCGAATCCCGGGCAGGCTGATTGTGATAACGGCGGGAAAGGCGATGTCTGTGCGATCTCCGAAGGTATTAGCCCGGATTGCAACCTGAACGGCATTCCTGACGAATGCGAATCCATTTTTCCCGACATTCCCCTGGGCGATCCGAGCGGCATCGCAAAAAACCGCTTCATTTCGTTTATCCCGGCACAGTCTTGCAGTGTGTCAAGAGCGATTAAGGTTGTCATGGTCTCACTGCATCATGTTTCGCCCCCTTACACCGGTGGAGCGTCAGTGTCTTTTACGGCGCTTGAGGGTCAGGTTCGATGGGTTGGACCGCCCCTGACCTACATCGATTCAACTGCATTTGGTACGCCAATCCGGGCTTCGACGCTCCAATGCACGCCGAACTATCAGGACTGGAGTACGGTGGGACTGCTGCACGTGACGGGCAGTGCCATTGTGCCGAGCTCAATGTACGAAGTGGTTGGTGTAGCCTCAAGCTGTCAAGGAACTGAGGAGAACTGTACGGCAGTGTCGGAACCGTTGATAGTTCACACCACCCGCTGGGGAGATATCGAATTTCCATTCAATTCTCCATCTGGGTCCACGCAGCCCGACATGGCGGACATTTCCGCGCTGGTGAAGAGGTTTCGTAGCGCGCTTGACGCGCCGATCAAGCCCCGAGCGCTCCTGGCCGGCGAGGATGGGTTTGGAAATATTACCAGCATTACGTTGGGCTTGGACGTCAACTTCTCGCATATCGCGGCCTGCGTCGATGCGTTTCGAGGGCGGCCATATCCGTACACGATTCAGGCGTGTCCGTGAAATAGGGCAGGTGGCCCCAATGGCCGATCTTCAGCCTTATCGAAGGAGGGGCCATGATTCGATCGTCGTCCGCCCGTTGCCGCTAAAAGTGGGCGGGCAACTGGTTTTGCCGGCCAGCTCCCGAGCCGCGCCTTGAAGCGTAATGGACGGGCGGCGCTCAGAGCGATTTCAACAAAATCGTATTGTTCGACCACCCTTATACGAGTCCCACTCAATACCTGCGCGATCGACTGGGATCGATCAGCCGTACCTACGGCACTCGAGGGTCCTGCTTTCGCTTGGGTCCTGGGCTATTTTCATTTCGTCCCTACAGGACGAATACCACTCCAGCGCAGTTCATTACTGTGTTCCGTATTATAAGCGGAGTGTACAAGCCGGCTCCCTCACGTCGGGGTTCTGATGGGACACACAGAAGGGCGGGTTAGGTACGACGCTTACGGATTTGTGCCGGACGGACCGGATTGCGCCCACCAATCCGCGAGGGTGTGGGCTACTACGTCATGTCCCTCCGGGGTCCAGTGGTTGTCGTAGGTGAAATAGACCTGGCGGGATTGGGCGGCGGCGGAGCGCAAGTGCGCCGTGGGACTGAAGAATTGCACGGCCGCGTTTCGGCACCAACCGTCGATCGCTGATTCGAGAAAATCGAGAGAGGCAGGCAATTCGGCGACGAGTTCGTCTGCGGGCGGAAGGTCCTTGGAGCGAAGGGACAGGAAAGTGCGGAACTTTTCCGCGGGGAGCTGGTCCGTGACGAGGAGGAGCATGACGTGGGCTTTGGCCGGGGCGAATGCGATGATGAGTCTGGCATTGGCGCGCTGCGTTGTCTGATGGAGTTCGTCGAGGAAGGTATTGAGCCGCTGCCACTCCCGGCTTTGCTGAAACATTTGGGGATCTTTGTACGCGTTGACCAGGCGGACGGGACGAAAAGCGTAGAAGTTCGCTTCGGGGCCGTTTGGAATTTGCAGAGGGAGCCACGAAAGCGCGTCGAGCGCGGCGATGTTCCATTCGGCACCGATGGGTCCGAACGTGTCGATGAGGAACCGGTCCAGAGTCGCGCGAATCGGGGAACTTCGCATCCAACTTCGAAAGCCCGGAGCGGTCGTGGGAGAATTTGCGGAGCGTTTGCGCGGCGGGCGGAGGTCGTTGCCTTCGTAGAGCATGCAGACGACAAACTTGGGGCGCAACGCCGCGCCGTATTGGTTGAATGCGGCGATGTAGTGATCCGGCGAATAGCCGCACATGGCCAGGTTGTAGACGGACAGTCCGGTCGCTTCCCCGAAGAGCCGCGGCCAGACCTGTTCGTCGGAAACGTTGGCTCCTTCGGCGAAGGAGTCGCCCAACACCACGACGTCGCATTGATCGGGCGTTGTTGGGTTGCGGAAGCCGCGGCCGTCGGTGCGGAGTTTGCAGGTGAGCGGGGCGTAGCCCCTGGCCGGGCCGGGATAGCTGCGCCGCGCCGGGGGCTGGTCCAGGAACGTCGTGGTGAACTCGGCGTTGGGCTCTCGGTGATAGGTCGCGCGATCGGGGGTGTAGGCCGTTGGCTGAGGTTTTCGCAGCCACCAGTCGACGAGGAAGAGAACCGGCAGAGCGAAAACAATGACGGCGAGCACCTGGAACCAGCGGCGTTTGTAGGTTGCTCGCGTCCGGGCCTGATCGATGTACAGGCCGATGATGGAGACGACGAGGAGGGCGAGGTTGGCCGCGAAATGCTCGCGGGAATAGTAGCCCAGCAGGACGTGGTCTTCTTCGGCCACGAGCCGGACGACGTCGCTGGGGACGACCCAAAAGGCGATGTTGGCGAGCAGGACGGCTGCTGCGAAGATTTTCTGCCTGAGGACCACTGAAGACTCCGGTGCACTCCGTATTGCGTTAGGGAAGATTACCATCTTAAGAAAGTCTGGAGAAAGCAAATCATGTCGAGTAGGAGGTTCGGGGGACCGGGTTGCGGCGCTCGCCGAAATTGGGTTTGGTCAGTCAACTTTTTTTGAGCGGCGCGGGTCGATCCCCAGCCGACATTGATGATGCAGAAACAGGCAGAGGCGAGCTACCCAGGTTACCAACGGGTTCGTTTGGAAAAGTACTGTTTTCGCGTGGTAGTGTGCTGTTAGGTGAACACCAGATGTTGGGTGACGGGCAGGCCCAGTCGTACGCAGCGGAGGAAGTCATTATTTTTGGTCATGTGCCCGACTCCGTGGGCGGAGCTTCCGCCTCGTTAGAACATAGCATGCGCTGCGCGCGGAATTTGAGGCGGGAAACAGAAATCGGGAGCGGGATTAAAGCAGGCGACGAATCATGGATCCGAGTTCGATATGGTTGAGAGTGGCCACGCGGAGAAGGGTCGGAGCTGACGGTGCATCAAACGGCGATTGCACCCTACCCGGCTGCAATGTGGGCCATCCGCCGAAAGAAGGTTACTCAGCCCGGCTTAGCGCCCCGCAACACTTCTTGTATTTGTGGCCGCTGCCGCAGGGACAGGGGTGGTTTCGGGGAACGTTGCTCTCGTCGCGGTGAATGGGGGCAACCGCCCAATCATCGGATTCAGCGATTGCGCGCTTTTTTCTGTGGCCAAACATGTCCCGCCATCGGCTGCGCGGCGGATCGACAAAGACATCGCAGAGTTCATCGATGCCTCGATCGCTGCCCAGGTCGAATTCCCGGATCTCCACCACGGCGGGTTTGCCGGAATCGTCTTTTACCAATTCGGCCGGATCGGGAGTGGGAAATAAATCAAACTTGCCTTTGGAACGGGCGTGGGCGTCAAGCAGGCATTCGATGGCCGACCGCGCGAGTTTTCGCCGTAGGTCGCGGTTTACCTGGCGTGCTTCGCGGACGTTTTTGAGAACGGCATGCCAGTGCGAGACGGCCTCCAGGGCCCGGTCCGTTTCCACGAGGACATGCCCCAGCATAGCATGGGCTTCGATGTCCACGGGGTCCAGTTGGAGTGCGCGATGATAGGCCGGCTCGGCGAGTTGATTCTGGCCAGCGTGGGTATAGAGATTTCCGAGGCGCACCCAAAGGAATCCCCGTTCGGGCTCTTTTTCAATAAGGCCCTTGAGGTGGGCCTCGCATTCCGTCGCGTATCGGAAGGTGTGCTTGTCGAATGTCGCGGAGCATCCGAAGATGAGAGGGACATCCTCGAAACCATCGAGGAAATCCTTCAGTAATATCGTGATGAAGGCAAATGTTGCGTCCGGGAGCCGCCAAGGTCCGCCGGCCTTGCACTTCGTGCAATGGAAATATCCGCTAAATCCGATGGATTGTTCGATGTCGTCGGCGTCATTGAATTTCGATCTTGCGATCCTGGGATCGACAACCACCGTCCCCACGTCATATTTGGCTTTGGTTCCGCAAGTTTCGCAAATCAAGGCCAACGGGACGTCGAGCCGGGGCGCGTCGTTGACATTCATGTGACGCGAAGGCTTGCTGCGGCGAGTCGTTGCAGTCGAACGAGATGGTGCGCGGAGAAGCGATTTCGTCATCCCTGACATTGCGGTGTCCTCCATGAACGACCCGAAGTATCCGGGGGAGCATGTTACCAAGCTGCGCGACGCGATCAAGAAAAAAATCCGCCGAACAAGTGATATTTTTCGGAAGGCTGCCGGGTGCGGACCAGCCGGCCGATCACCGCATCATAAGGTGTGGTTGGGAGATGAACGGTTGTAGAGGCTGTTTGTTGAACCACGGAGGGCACGAAGAACACAAAGAAGGCCGTGGTCAGGGGTCGGACATGCTCTTTTGGAATTCGGCGAAGTCGCGGAGATTGACTTTGCAATCATTATTTAATACGCATCCCATTAATTAACTGCGCTATCTAAATAGTGTGCGGCGCACACGGATTGGATGATCTCGGTATTCAGGCAAGCGTCCTTCCAGGCCTCAGTGGCGGCATCCATAAGGGCGTTGTAGTCC
>JBKJYI010000549.1:0-3868 GCA_046715855.1 Phycisphaerae bacterium | reverse complement strand
CCATGTTCCAGGAAAACAGTCGTGTCTTCCTTGGTTTCCTTGCCCGTGGCGTATTCAAACGCGCCGTCGTTGAAAATATTGCAGTTTTGATAGATCTCCACGAAGGCGGTGCCCTTGTGTTCCGACGCCCGTTGCAGCACGTATTCCAGATGCTTCGTGTTGATATCGATCGACCGTGCTGCGAAAGTCGCCTCGGCGCCAATCGCCACCGAAATCGGATGCAGCGGATAGTCCACCGATCCCATCGGCGTGGACTTGGTCTTCTTGCCAAGCGGCGAGGTCGGCGAATATTGGCCTTTGGTCAGGCCGTAGATGCGATTGTTGAACAGCAAAATTTTGACGTCGATGTTACGGCGAATGGCGTGCAATAAATGATTTCCGCCGATGCTCAGTCCGTCGCCGTCGCCGGTAACCAACCACACGTCAAGCTCGGGGTTTGCCACCTTGATGCCGGAGGCGATCGCGGGAGCGCGGCCGTGAATACTGTGGAAACCGTAGGTGTTCATGTAATACGGGAAGCGGCTGGAGCAGCCGATGCCCGACACGAAGACGGTCTTTTCGCGCTTGGCGCCGATGGTCGCCATCGTCTTTTTGACCTGGGCCAGAATCGAGTAATCGCCGCAGCCCGGGCACCAGCGGACGTCCTGGTCGCTTCCGTAATCCTTGGCGGTCAGTTGAATCGTTGCGGGTGCAGTGCTCATGACTTCCTTCCGTCTAAAAGCTCCACGATCCGGTCCTGAATTTCCTGGATCATGAACGGTTTACCTTCCACTTTGTTGAGTCCGATTGCATCGACCAGATACTTCGCCCGCACCAGCGTGATAAGCTGCCCCAGATTCATTTCGGGAACCAGCACGCGTTTGAACGCGCGAAGCACGTCGCCTGTATTCTTTGGCATGGGGTCCATGTAGCGGATGTGCGCACTCGAAACGTTCAAACCCTTTGCACGGCAGCGTTCCACCGCAGTGGTGATGGCGCCATAAGTACTACCCCATCCCAGCACCAGCAGTTCACCCTTCGCATCACCGTTAACCGTCAGTGGCGGAATTGTGTCAGCGATATTGTCAATCTTCTTACGGCGCGTCAGCACCATGTGGTGGTGATTGTCCGGCTCGTAGCAGACGTCGCCGGTCACGTCGCGCTTTTCCAGACCGCCGACGCGGTGTTCGAGACCCGGCGTCCCCGGAATCGCCCAAGGCCGAGTAAGGCTGGCATTGCGCTGGTACGGCAGGAATGGCCCGCCGTTGTTATTGTTCTGCTGGGGATGCTCAATCTTGAACGTCGGCAGCTTGCTGATATCCGGCATCAACCAAGGCTCGGCGCCGTTGGCGAGATAGCCGTCGCTCAAGATGATGACCGGGGTCATGTATTGAGTCGCGATGCGAAAAGCTTCGATCGCCATCATGAAGCAATCGCCCGGCGTCGCCGGAGCGAGCACGCAAAGCGGGGCTTCGCCGTTTCGCCCCAAAACCGCCTGGAACAGATCCGCCTGCTCGGTTTTGGTGGGTAATCCGGTGCTGGGTCCGCCGCGCTGCACGTTGACAATCACCATCGGCAGTTCCGTCATGATCGCCAGGCCGATGCCCTCCTGCTTGAGCGCCACGCCCGGCCCGCTGGTCCCCGTCACCGCGAACGCCCCGGCAAAGGCAGCGCCGATCACCGCGGTAATCGCGGCAATCTCGTCTTCGGCCTGAAACGTGCGCACGTCGAAATTCTTATGCCGGGCCAGCTCGTGCAATATGTCGCTCGCTGGAGTGATGGGATAGCTGCCGTAATAGAGCGGCTTGCCCGCGCGTTGGGCGGCGGTGATGAGCCCCATGGCCATCGCTTCGTTGCCCGTCACCTTGCGATAGCGCCCGGCGGGCAGCTTGGCGGGCGGAACAAGGTAGCGAACTGGGAACATCTCCGCCGTCTCGCCAAAGTAGTATCCCGCACGAAGCGTCTTGGAGTTGGCGTCGGCGACAGTCGGCTTGGAGCCGAATTTTTCCTGAATCCATCGCAATGTCGGCTCCATGGACCGGCCAAAAAGCCAATAGGTGAGCCCGAGTGCGAAAAAGTTCTTGCAGCGTCCCACCGCGCGGCCGGTCAATCCGGTGTCGGCGACCGCCTTCGCGTTGAGCTGGTCGATCGGAATCCGGAACACTTGGAAACGCTTGAGCGCCGGATCGTCGAGAGGATTATCGACGATGTTGGCCTTGGCAAAATTCTGCTTGGTAAAGGCGTCTTCGTTAATGACCAGAATGCCGCCCGGTTCCAAGTCCGCGATGTTGGCCTTGAGTGCGGCCGGGTTCATCGCGATCAGTGCGTTCACCCGATCGCCCGAGGTGCGGAGTTTGTGCGCCCCAAAATTCAGCTGATAGCCCGACACGCCCGCGAGCGTCCCCGCTGGTGCGCGAATTTCCGCCGGAAAGTCGGGAAACGTACTCACGTCGTTCCCGAAGATTGCGGATGTTGTGGTCATCTGGGTTCCGACGAGCTGCATGCCGTCGCCGGAGTCGCCCGCAAAACGGACGGTCAGTTCGTTGCGTTCCAGAATCTCTGGAGGCTTGCGTGTGGTTGGCATTTCGGGGGTCGATACGACCATTGTTTTGACTCGCTCCTTGCTTTTGCCTTCACCCTTTCGGCGGACGGACCGCGCATCCCTTTCGGGTCCTTTTGGCCTCAGGCTCGGTTAATACCCCTTTGATCAATAACGGTGATCAGTCGAACCGGCGATTTTATGGAGAATCGTGTCCGAAAACAACTGCACAGGGACTAGTTATTTCGTACAACCTCGTGTCCGGTCGTGCCAAGACCCACCTTGAAAACTCACGCACCACCTCAGGCTTTGCTCGTCAAGGGATCCTGCACCCTGGTTTCAAGGTTCTAATTTTTAGGCTACGATACGATGGCCTCGGGCGGAATTATCGGCCCGACCCCGCGTAAAACCCAAGTGCCGAAAGAATGCTTCATCGCCCGGAGAAGTGACAATGCTGAAACGCTGTAACTCGGTCCTGGAGGCAATTGGCCGCACCCCCATTGTCCGCATCAACCGCATGGCCAAGGGCTTGGCCCCTTCCATTTATGCCAAGATCGAGTTCGTGAACCCCGGCGGGAGCGTCAAAGACCGAATCGCTTTGGCTATGGTCGAGTCGGCGGAGCGCGAAGGATTGCTCAAGCCGGGTGGAACTATCGTGGAAGCGACCTCCGGGAATACCGGTGTAGGCTTGGCCATGGTCGCCGCCGTCAAGGGTTACCGGTGCATCTTCATCATGCCCGACAAGATGAGCGCCGAAAAAATTCGTCTCCTCAAGGCCTACGGCGCCGAAGTGGTCATCACTCCGACCAACGCCGAAACCAACAGCCCTGACGGCTACGGCGGCGTCGCCGCTCGGCTCTGCAACGAAATACCCAACGCCTGGCAGCCCAATCAATTCACCAACATGAACAATCCGGAGTATCACTACAAATTCACCGGTCCCGAGATTTGGGAGCAGACCGAGGGGAGACTCACGTGCTTCGTGGGAGGGATCGGCACCGGCGGCACGATTTCCGGGGTGGGCAAATTCCTCAAAGAAAAAAATCCAAAAATCCGTGTCGTAGCCGCGGACCCGGAGGGGTCAATTCTCTCCGGCGACTCGCCCAAACCCTGGGCGGTTGAGGGGATCGGTGAAGACTATGTTCCCAAGACGTTCAATTCGCAGATGGTGGACGACTGGGTGCGCGTGGGGGATGCTGAATCGTTCAGAGTGGCGCGAAATCTTTCCAAGATGGAAGGTTTGCTGGTCGGGGGCGCTTGCGGAACGGCCATGGCTGCCGCGCTCCAATACGCTCAGCGTCTCACTAAGGAGGACAAGGTCGTCGTGCTCTGCCCCGACACCGGGCGCAA
>JBKJYI010000548.1:0-2968 GCA_046715855.1 Phycisphaerae bacterium | reverse complement strand
GGTTACGACTTTCGCTAGCCCGATGGTTACGCCGCGATGATGGATCACTATGATCAAACGATTGGCATCGCGCAAGTGAAATGCGTCCATTGCAATGATTCGAAACGCGAACTCGGCTCCCGCGTGGACCGCCACCAACACATAGGCCAAGGCCAGATCGGAAAATCGGGGTTCGCATATTTCCTCAACGATCTCCGCCTTCGCAAAGTCCATTTCATCCTCGAAACTCCAAAGGAAAAAGACGAAAAGGGCCGGGACTGGGACGTGCTAAATGTGAAAGCGTTGCGGGGGCTGATTCAATAGCGGTGTTCAATTGCCGATTCAACGTCTTCGGCGTATGCTCAGTCGCCATGACCAGCAATGAGAATGATGAGAAGAATGGGAATAATGCAAAGGGTGCATCCCATAATTCGCATGATTCCCATACTTCCCATCGCGTTATTCCTCCTCGCGGCGACTATCAGACTCTGCTGTCTTATCAGAAAGCAGAAGTCGTTTACGACATCACCTTTCGTTTTGCCCACAAGTTTCTCGCTCGTGGCGATCGCACCATCGACCAGATGATCCAAGCCGCCCGATTCGGCAAGCAAAACATTCTCGAAGGCAGCAAGGCCGCGACGACTTCGAAGGAAACTGAGATCAAACTCACCAACGTCGCCCGCGCCAGCCTGGAGGAGCTGCTTGCCGACTATCGGGATTTTCTGCGCGTGCGCGACATGCCGATTTGGGGCAAGGACTCGAAGGAGGCAGGATTCGTCCGCAAACTCGGACGAAAAACGCCGCAGGTCTACGACGACTATCGCCAATTCGTGGAAACGCGCCGGGCCGAGGTCGTGGCCAACATCGCCGTATGCTTGATTCACCAGACGAATTACCTGCGCGATCAGCAACTACGGCGATTGGAAAAAGAATTTGTGGAATACGGCGGCCTGCGCGAACGAATGACAAAGGCACGCCTCGAACATCGCCAAGAACTGCGTCGCCGATCGAATCGCTGACCGAGTCGAGGTGTTCGGAGAGTGGAGGAAAATCCAGTGGTCTCTGAAATATCGATCAATGCACAAATCGTCATCGTGGGTGTCCGCGGCCCGACGAACCGTGGGGGCACACTCAAAAATCCGCAAATCACTTCCATCGACGGCAAGAAGTTCCTCACCGGGATTTCTCAACAGGGTCGCGGGCATTGGTCCGACGGGCAGCTGATGCACGTCGCCCTCGACGAAATCTCAATGATTACCGAGTTCGCGACCGAGGCCGAGCATGAGGCCAAGTGCAAATGGGCGCGGCGCAGATCGAGAGGATTCTTTGCCCGACTGCGGCGAAGATGATCCTTACCGCGTGGGCGAAGACCGCGATATTTGGCGTCGCCGGGAGCGCGTTTGCCTACTTGCCGTGTAGGCAGTGATGGCGTAAACTGTAGGCATGAAACCGACCAAGACTGTGCAATACACCATCCGCGGCATTCCCGCACCTTTGGACCGGGCGGTTCGCGCCCGGGCGCGGCAAGAAAACAAAAGCGTCAACCAGGTAGCGCTGGAGGCGTTGCAACAAGCCTTGGGTTTACCCCAGCCCAAGCCGCTGATTAACCAACTCAAAAAGTACATTGGCACGTGGGTTGAGGATCCGGAATTCGACAAAGCGATCGCTGAGCAGGACCAGATCGACGAGGAAATGTGGCGCTGAACCTCGCAATCGATGCGAATTGCTATAGCGACTTCGTTCGTGGGTCGCCCAATGCAGTGGAAGTGTTTGCCCGCGCCACAAGCATCGCCCTGCCGGTCATTGTCGTCGCGGAGCTGCGAGCTGGCTTCCGGGGCGGTACGAGAAGTATGCAAAATGAACGCAAGCTGACAGAGTTCATCCAGGAAGATGGAGTGTCGGTCATCTTCCCTGACGATTCTACAACACATTTTTACGCCGATGCCTATCACGTACTCCGCCAGGCGGGGACGCCGATACCCAGCAACGACTTGTGGATCGCAGCACTCGTGATCCAGCACGACCTGGTGCTCTTCAGCCGCGATAGCCACTTCGATCGGATTCCCCGACTGCCGCGCGTGTGAATTCAAGCGAACCACACGCAAATCTGACCGCTTCCTCACGATCGCGGCTCTGTTTCACAGGGCGCGGTGTTGTTCGAGAAGCTCGACGATGCGCTGGATGCGCGGGGAGATTGGGGCTTCGAGGATCAGCGGCTTTTCCAGGATGGGGTGCATCAGTTGCAGGCGGCGGGCGTGAAGGGCCTGGTGAGCGATCAGCGGCTCCGTGCTGCCCTCCCCCGCCAGTTCCATCTCGCTCACGGTTCGTGCGCCGTACATCGTATCACCTACGATGGGGTGCCCAATCGACATCATGTGCACGCGAAGCTGGTGCGTGCGGCCGGTTCGCGGGTAGAGCGCGACGGTGGTGTAACCGCGATAGCGCTTCACCACGCGGTACTCGGTGATCGCCTCCTTGAACATGGCCTGCCGCGGGGGCGAGGCGGTTTGCAGGATCATTCGCTGCGTCGTCGAAGGATGCGGGGCCAGCGGCTTGTCGATGATGTCGCCGTCGAGTGCGATGCGGCTTTCGCAGATCGCGAAGTACTCCTTCTTCACCGTGCGACGCTCAAACTGCAGCGACACCCGCCAATGGGCCTCGTCGGTCTTGGCGATGAGCAGGACGCCGGTGGTGTTCTTGTCGAGGCGGTGCACAATGCCGGGCCGGCAGGGATCGTCGCCGCCGCTGAGCTTGCCGCTATGGAAGGCCACTGCGTTGGCGATCGTATCGGTCTGCGCCGGCCAGGCCGGGTGGCAAACGATTCCCTCCTGCTTGTTGAGGGCGATGACCCAGTCGTCCTCGTAGATCACGTCGATGGGGATTTCTCGCGGGACGACATCGCTGGGCGGGGGCGGCGGAAGCACGAGCTGAACGATGTCATCAGCATGCGGCTCGTAGCTGGCCTTGGTGGGCATGCCGTTGACGGTGA
>JBKJYI010000547.1:0-3041 GCA_046715855.1 Phycisphaerae bacterium | reverse complement strand
TCCTCGGCGTAGAACTCCGCCCAGCAATGGTAGCCGTCAATCCCACCGTCGTTGCGCTCGGAAGGAATTGACGCACCGATGGCGAACCGCGCGGGGACGCCTGCCGCACGCAACAGGGCAATATAATAAGAGTGAAAATCGGTGCAGTTGCCGGTGCGGGCCTGGCAGGCATACACCGCGTCCCCTTTTCCCCAGCCAGAGCCATACTTCATGTATCGCATTCGATCCATGGTATGGTCGTAAAGGGCTCTTGCTCGAACCAAGTCGCCCTTTTTGTCGGCCAGCACCTCCGAAACGATCGCGTCAAACTCGGGATTTTTTGGCACAAGTTGCTCAGGCACAAGAAAGTCATCGGGTCGTGATGCCGGGTCTTGGTACGGTCCCTTTTCCTTGCGCTGAACATGAAACCGTAACGCCAGAGACTTGCCACTGTCTTCGGGATCAAGACCCAGGAAAAGAATCTTGTTGCCATACTTACGGTCAGTCAACGTTTGCTGTTGGCCCGGTACTCGGATGGATTCCACGTTAACCGTCTGGAAAGCATCGCTACTGGGAAGCGGAATCCACATCTTCGCCGAATCGGTCAGTTCCGGCACCGTCGCCTCATACAAAAACTCGAACGAATCAGTCCCCTCAATAACTCCGAGCAACGCGTTGGAAGCGGTCTCGACCGAAGATCGCGTCCAGGTCCCGTCCGCCTCCTCCCCCCAAACATAAAACGGCTGCCCATTGCGCTTGTGCACCATGGTCTCTGTCACGCGCATCGCCCCGGGGTCGCCCTCGAGGAAAAAATCCACGTCGTACACATTGCCATCGATATTCGCCAGATCAACGCACGCGAAGTGCCACCGCGGACCTAAGTTCGCAAGATAATACGTATGCACGCGGACGAGCTTAAGACGCAGTTCTTTGCCCTCGTAAGGGATGGGGAAGTAACCTCCGTTCCGGCTCGATTGCTCTTCGATGTGCTTTTCGATTCCGGCCTGGATGTCTGCGGTGACCACCTTGGACACGGGCTCAGGTCTTGCAGGAATGCGGCGTTCCGCCGTCCGGCAACCGGCCATCGGGGCGAAGAACGCGACCGCAATCGCGACTACGAGACATCTTTGTCGGCTTTGATGAGACACAATAGCACCCCCACTTATTTAAGTGGTTAACCCAAGGACGGAACTGGTTTGCAAGCGATAAAAGGATGCCTAATGCTTCGGATGATCCCCTTTTGGAAGCTCTCCTTTGGGGTGCTCGGCCGAGGGATGATCTTCATAATCAGCTCGCCCCCCGCTCCTGCAACCCAAAGCACCGAGCGAAACCACGGTAGCTACAAGTGTAAGACCGATGATTCTTCGGAGAGTATTCATCTGCAAAGCTCCTTCGTGGCCGAAACGCAAATCTCACGACACCGCGCCAACGCAGTATGCGGGTGCTCACTATATTGCTGCCCTCGCTCGGGGTCCACAAGGGCCCGGTGCGCCGGTAGGATCCGAGCGACTGACCGCAAGCGGGAGGCCTGCCGCCGAAACAGACGGAGCACCTCTTGCATGGTTTGTTTTGAAAGGAACATCGTAATGAAGCGACGTACAGGTTTCCTGGTGAGCGCCATTCTGATTGGCCTCGTCTTCGTCTCCTATGCCAGCCCGCAAAACATGCCGGCAAGCCAGACGCACGAATCCGAACTCGGAATGTTCAACGTCTACTCGCCTGGCGAAGTGAAATGGAGCAAAGGTCCCGCGTCGCTGCCGGCCGGCGCCGAGATCGCCGTCCTCGAGGGCGATCCCTCCAAGCCCGGTCCTTTCGTCTTTCGAGTCAAGGCCCCTGACGGGTTTACCATCCCGCCGCACACCCACCCCAAGGCCGAGCGCATCACGGTGATCGCGGGCACCTTCAACATCGCCATGGGCGAAAAAATCGACAAAACGAAAGGCAAGACGATGCCCACCGGTTCATTCGGCTATTGGCCCGCGGGCATGAAGCACTTCGCGTGGGTGACCGGCGAAACCATCGTGCAATTCCACGGCGAAGGACCCTGGACGATCAATTACTTGAATCCGACAGACGACCCAAGAAACGCCAAAAAACCCTGAAGGTGTGTCTTCGCGTCCTGCACAACAATGGCTTTTTGGATCAATGAGAGGCATGACAGAATCACGGTCCCAGGTGCTAAGAGGCCGAATCTGGGCCACCTGACCACCCGTTCCCCCTAGTGGTGCGTCACCCATTGGTTTTCGGGTACGATTCCTTCCTGGCAAGGATGCCAAATGGTTAGGGAGGATCGGACATGCAGAAGAAGTATGTGTTGAAGCTCACGGGCGAGGAGCGCGCGGAGTTGCAACAGGTGATCAGAAAGGGCAAGGCGGCGGCGTGGAAGGTGCAGCGGGCCCAGGCGTTGCTGAAGTGCGATCAAGGAAGCGGCGGTTCGAGTTGGACGGACGAACGAATCGCGGAAGCGTTTGGGTGTACGTCACGGAGTCTGGAGTCTTGGCGGAAGCAGGCGGTCGAACGAGGTCCGTTGTCGCTTCTGGAGCGCAAGGCGCGAGACACGCCACCGCGAACGCCCAAGCTGGACGGGGAGCAAGCAGCCCGTCTGACGGCGCTGGCTTGTTCGAAACCTCCCAAGGGTCGTGGGCGCTGGACGTTGCGATTACTGGGAGAGCGACTCGTCGAATTGAAAGTGGTGGATTCGATCTGCCACGAGACGGTTCGCCGCGTGTTAAAAAAAGCGACCTGAAACCATGGCGCAAGGAGATGTGGTGTATTCCGCCGGAGCAGGACGCGGCCTTTGTCTGCCAGATGGAGCAGGTGCTGGAAGTTTACAAAAGGCCCTACGATTCGAAGCGTCCGGTGGTGGCATGGACGAGCAACCCAAGCAGTTGATCTCCGAGGTGAGCGCGCCGATTCCGGCGGTCCCGGGGCAGGCGGCGCGGCTCGATTATGAGTACGTTCGTGAAGGCGTGTGCACGGTGTGGATGTTCGTCGAACCGTTGGGTAGCTGGCGGAACGTGCCGGTGACCCAGACCAAGACGGCCGTGGATTGGGCGCAGCAA
>JBKJYI010000546.1:0-2699 GCA_046715855.1 Phycisphaerae bacterium | reverse complement strand
GGCCTTGAACTCGTGGAAGCGGCTGCCGTCCACGATGCGGGCGATGATTTCGCGAACGTCATAGGGCTTGCGAATGTCCTTCTGAATTACGCCGTAGATTTCGGACGGATCAAACGCGGGTTCTTCGGCAGGCTTGGTCTCCAAATACGTCTTGGGCCGGCCATTCAGGTGCGCGACGATATTGCGCGTGATAGCGAGCGCGTCTTCATCGTTCGCCGCATAGTGGTCGGTGACGCCGGAAGTCCGACAGTGAACGTCCGCGCCGCCGAGGTCTTCGGCGGTGACTTCTTCGCCGGTCGCGGCTTTCACCAGCGGGGGGCCGGCCAGAAAGATCGTTCCCTGTTGCCGCACGATCACGGATTCGTCGCTCATCGCGGGGACGTACGCGCCGCCGGCGGTGCAGGAGCCCATGACCACGGCGATTTGCGGGATGCTCTTGGCCGACATCCGCGCCTGGTTGTAGAAGATTCGCCCGAAGTGATCGCGGTCGGGAAAGACTTCGGCCTGCAGCGGCAGGAATGCCCCGCCCGAATCGACGAGGTAGACGCAGGGCAGGTGATTTTCTTCGGCGATTTCCTGGGCGCGAAGATGTTTTTTTACGGTGATTGGGTAATAGGTGCCCCCTTTGACGGTCGCGTCATTGGCGACGATGACGCATTGCCGGCCTTCGATCTGGCCGATCCCGGTGATGACGCCGGCGCTGGGGGCGTCGTCGTTGTACAGGCCGGTGGCGGCCAGGGTGCTGAATTCGAGGAAGGCCGTGTCCGGGTCGATGACGCGTTCGATGCGGTCGCGCACGAAAAGCTTGCCGCGAGCTTGGTGCTTCTCGATGTTGGCCGCTCCGCCGCCCTCCCGGGCTTTTGTCGACCGTTCGCGGAGCTCGGCGACGAGGCCTTCCATGTGGGCGCTGTTCTCGCGGAAGGACTCGTCCGAGGTGTTGATTTTCGATTGCAGGATATCCATGGAAGGGTGACGAGCCGCCTTTTCTGGTTTCCAGTCTCTAGTTTCTAGTCCGCGGCGCGCCCAGTGCCTCTTCGCGCAGCGTCTCGGCCCGCTCGATGACTTCCTCCTCAGTTGGCGTCTGGACCGGGGAGAGGGTGTAATGCTGGCAGTGCTGGTCGTGGATCCAGCCGGGGTAGAGCACCTCGGTGAAGAAGTCAAAGGGGATCCACTGGTACCAGGGCGGCTTGATCGTCCAGTGGGTTTGGAGCGTTTGGTAGCCTTCCTTGCGGATGACCACGTCGTAGTCGCCGTACCAGAGGAAGTCGGTGCTGACTTCGCTGCGGCCGATCTCCTGGTCGTTGAGGAAGACGCGGGCCTGAGGCGGGTCGGTGGTGATGGTGATGGTGCGGCGGACGCAGCCGGAGACAAGCGCGAGGAAGAGCAGGGGGGTCAGAACGACGGCGTAGGAGGTCATATTACGGTTTTTGATCTTGGTCATTTGTTGGTCTTCCACTGGCTGCGATTCCTATACTTCGTCTGCGTAACGAAGACGTCAGGGGTCAAGGACCGGGAGTCCGCGCGAACTGAAGTTCGCGGCTCGCCAGGTCCCTACCTGCGTCCGTGCAGGTACTCGTGCAGGTACTCGATGGTCGCCTGCTGGTCGGCTACTTCGGAGGCCATGATGTCGCCGGTGGAGATCATGCCGTAGAGGTGTCCTTCCTCGACCACGGGCAGATGTCGAATCCGCTTCTGCGACATTACTGATTTGCACTCGGCCAGCTTGGTGTCGCGGCGGCAGACGGCCATGGGCGAAGTCATGACCGTGCCGACGAGCGTTTCGGCCGGTTCGAGGCCGGCGGCTACGACGCGGTTTAGGATGTCCCGCTCGGTGAAGATGCCCACTACGCGATCGCCGTCACGAACCACCACGGCCCCGATTCGACGCCGGTTCATTTCCTGGGCCGCATCCAACACGGAGTCACCGCGGTCGACGGTGGCGACGTCGTGACCTTTCTTTTCCAGCAATGTTTCGGCAGTGGGCATGGCAGACTCCGTTGACGACGAGGACATTGTGCGCTGAAGTCGCCGTGGCGACAAGCGATGATGGAAATCCCGCTTGTCGCTTGGGCTCGGGGTTGGGATGCGCAAGACCGCGTCTTGCGTCTCGGGCTGCTCCTTTATCTACGGTTGCCCGCCATATGGCCATTGCGGTCCCGCCGATGACGGCGAAACCCTCCATTTGGTGCTTTAAGAATAGTCGTAGGCGAGGGGGGGCGGCGGTCAAAACCATTTGCGCGAGCGGAAAATCAAGACCATCGTCGTGGCGGTGAGGAGGAGCGCGGCGCAGAGCACCCAGAAGCCGTAGGGGTTGCGGGCACCCGGCAGCACGTCGAAGTTGGTGCCGTAGAGGCCGGTAATGACGTTGATGGGGAGGACGACAGTCCCGACCGCGGCGAGGAGCTTCATCACTTCATTGGTGCGGTTTGCGACCAGCGTGAGGTAGGTTTCCATCGCTCCCTGAAGAAGGTCGTGGAAGATTTCGGAGTTTTCGCGGACACGCTGGACGTGGTCGTAGACGTCGCGCATGTAGAGCTGGGTGTCGCGGCTGACGAATTCGTGGGGGCGGTTGGTGAGGATGTTGAGGATTTCGCGCTGTGGGCTGACCAGTCGGCGGAGCCAGGCGGCCTGGTGTCGCAGGTCAAAGATGGACTCGGAAACGGTCTTGTTGGGTGTGCCGAAGATGCGCTCTTCGAGGC
>JBKJYI010000545.1:0-3519 GCA_046715855.1 Phycisphaerae bacterium | reverse complement strand
GCGCTGCGCTTGGCCATGGCACCCGCGCATGGCGGCGCTGCGCTTGGCCATGGCACCCGCGCATGGCGGCGCTTCGCTTGGCCATGGCACCCGTAAATACGCTGTCTCGGTGCACTCGTGATAAGCTTTCCGCCGTATGAGTCCGCGTTTGAACTTCATCGTTGGATGTACGGCCTCGGGGAAGTCGAGCCTGGGCGTCGAGCTGGCCCGGCGGCTAGGCGGCGAGATCATGAGCATCGACTCGATGAAGGTTTACCGCGGCATGGACATCGGAACGGCGAAGCCCTCGGCGGCGGTTCGTGCGGAAGTGCCGCACCATCTCATCGACGTGGTGGAGCCGTGGGAGGAATTTTCGGTCGCGCAATACGTAGCCCGCGCCGATGAGGCGATCAATGAGATTCATGGACGGGGAAAGCCAATTTTTGTCGTCGGCGGAACGCCGCTATACATCAAAGCGCTGAGTGAGGGGCTTTTCGAAGGTCCCGGCGCCGATCCTGCGACTCGCGATCGATTGCAAGCTTTGGCACAGGCCGAGGGGACGACAGCCTTGCACGCACGACTGGAGCAAGCTGACCCGGTCTCGGCCGGGCGGATTCACCGCAACGACATGCGCCGATTGGTTCGGGCGCTCGAAGTGTTTGAACTGACGGGAAGGCCGATCAGCGCGTTGCAGGAGCAATGGGATCGCGAGCGGCCTCGCTATGATTGCCGGTTCATCGGCTTGAGGTGGTCGAAGGAGGACTTGCATCTGCGGATCAAGGAGCGAGTGCTGCGGATGATCGATCGTGGATTGGTCGAGGAGGTGAAAGGTATTCTGGCGCTGGACCGGCCTTTGAGCACGGCGGCGCGGCAGGCGGTGGGCTATGCGGAAGTGATCGACCATTTGCAGGGTGAATGCGAACTTGCCCATGCCGTGGAGGCCATCAAGATCAATACCCGGCAGCTGGCCAAGGCGCAGAGGACGTGGTTCAAACGATTTCGCAGCATCGAGTGGATTGACCTGACGGCGGATTCGACGGTAGCGGCGGTTGCTGACTCTTTGATTGAGCGTTTTGCATAGCAAATGTGGTGATGTGGCAATGTGGCGATATGGTGATGTGGTAATATGGTAACTTGGTAATGTAGCGTCTTCGTGATTCGTACTGTTCCGTTTTCGAGTTGCCTTTTATGGCTCACGCGCCTGCACTGACGGAAATGACCAACTGGGGCGTCGATCTCATCGACGTGCGTAAGACGTACGGCAAGTCGATTCACGCACTTCGCGGGGTCAACATACAGGTCGGGCGGGGCGAAATCTTCGGCCTGCTGGGGCCTAACGGCGCGGGGAAGACTACGCTGGTGAAAATCATGATGACGGTCGTGCGGCCTACCAAGGCGCTGGGCACGATTCTGGGCCGGCCACTTGGACATCGGGGCAAACTCGCCAAAATTGGTTACCTGCCCGAAAGCCACCGCTTCCCCGGCTATCTCACCGGTATGGAACTACTCGATTATTACGCGGCGCTGGCCAGGGTTCCGCGAAACGTGCGCCGGGAGCGGGCGTGCAAGCTGCTCGATGGCCTGGGGCTCGCGTCGGCGAGCAGGATGCGCATCGATAAATACTCCAAGGGGATGTCGCAGCGGCTGGGGATCGCGCAGGCGCTGATGAACGATCCAGAGTTGATCGTCCTCGATGAGCCCACCGACGGCCTGGACCCGGTGGGCCGCCGCGATGTGCGCGAATTGCTGTCTCAACTTCGCCGCGAAGGCAAAACCATCTTTCTGAATTCGCACTTGCTGAGCGAACTCGAGATGGTATGCGATCGCGTTGCCATCCTGGTGGACGGGCTGGTGGCGCGGCAGGGGACTCTACGCGATCTCACCCAACACACCGTGGAATACAAGATCGCCATCTCCGGCAGCCCAACAGGATTGGCCGAAAAACTTCGCGCAGGCGGCGCAACGATCGACGGACATAGCGTGACCGTACCAGGGCACAATCTCACGCAGTTGAACGAGATCATCGATCTGTTGCGGGCGGCGGGCGTCATCATTGAATCGGTGACGCCGCACCGTTTCAGCCTGGAAGATATCCTTGTGGAAGTGATGGGAAAGAACGCGGGAACGGCCAAAAGCCGAAACGCCGAAATGAGATAGCCAACACCAAGATTTAGACCCGGCCCAGGCGCATCGACAGCGACCAATGGATCGATCGCACGGAGTCCGGTTCGCCCCAGGCAACGGCAACGTCCTCGCGGAAGGCGTCAATCTGCGCTCGACCCTTCGCCTTCACCAATGCTGCGACAGCCGACCAGGTTTCGATGTAGCCAAGCATTCGGGCGAGGGACCAATCTGCCCGCATATTGAAACGCGGTGCGGGAATCGTGTCGAAAGAAAAAGGCAGACTGAGGTAGCCTTCCTCGACCAACCGCCGCTGAGGAGGCCAAAAGGCGGCGAGTGTCTCTCGGTAGAGGTGCTTTATGATCGGGTCAATTCGCGGATCATCGGTGACGTGGATTCCATACACCACGAGGGCGACGAATCGGCCGGGCCGCACCACGCGCCGAACTTCGGCATAATAGGCTTCGAGGTCGAACCAGTGAGCGGCTTGTGCGGCGATGGCAAGATTTACCGAATGATCGGGCAGCCCGCTTGCTTCCGCACGTGCGACACGGAATTCTACATTGGGAAGCGGGCTGGACTGTGCGATTTGGTCGGCGCTGGCGTCGGTCGCTATGATGCGCGGAAAACGTTTGGCCAGGGCGCTGGTAAGCTGACCCGAACCGCAGCCGGCCTCCCACACGGTAGGCGTGAATTTCGAACCCGGCGAGCTTGTGTCGCGGTCTAATTCTTTATTGGTCAAGTCAAATAAAAAATCGACGAGTTCGGGGGGATAGGTGGGCCGATAGATCGCATACCCCGGCGCCCGCTGGGAAAAATGGTCATGGAATCCCGGTTGGCCTGGGTCGCCCATTCCGCATTTCACCTTCCGCGTCAATTGCAGGTGACCGTGCTGCAGGATGCCTCGCACCCCACGACGCAGATTTCGTGGTCGCCACCTCCAACATTCTGGAAACGAACAAAGGCCCGCCCGGTGTCGCTGGTGGAAACTTCGCGTTGCAGCGCTTCGTCAAGCACAAGCGTTATCGTCGCGTTGGGAACGGTATGCACCACCGCCGACACTGTCCCTCGGCGGCATGAAACTCGTGTGCGCAGGGATTCGCAATCGACTTCGTTGGAGCAGGAAATGCCGTGGGCGGCGAACGCCGAGCAGATTTCGTCGAAATGCGGCGTGCCATTGGCGAGGTCGCCGTCGTCATCGTCGGAGGTAAGCATTTCGAACGGCGTGCCGGGATGAGCACTATTCTGGAAGCGGCCACCAAGCGTGATCAGGCTCCAGTCGGTGAACAACTGACGAGTCTTTTCCAACCCTTGTTCGTCGCCGAGCGAAGTTTGCAGGTTCTCCTTGATATCCCACCAGATGCCGGCCAATACCTGCCCGCAGACGTGGTTCTCGCTACGGCAGGGATATTGCTGGGC
>JBKJYI010000544.1:0-6648 GCA_046715855.1 Phycisphaerae bacterium | reverse complement strand
CTCTTGGGATGTGCCGGCATCCTCAGCCTTTGTGGGTGTCCCACATCGGGCGGCGGTATCGTCGACGACGACGACGGAGGCAACAATGTCGAAACTATTCCTCTCAAGGAGGCCAAACTGAACATCGAACACAATGCCACGGATGAGGACACCGGATTTCAGGGATTTATCGACAGCGAAGGCTGGCAGCGGCTGGATGTCACGGGTCCCGATGGTTTGGTCCTCACGCTCGAAGGTCGGGGCCGGCTGCGCACGCTGGGGCTCACCGAGCTCTTCTTCGAGTCGGTCGAACCGGAAAATGCGGAAGTGCCGATCGCTGACATACTGGCCACGCTGCCGGAAGGGGAATACACAATCGAGGGCCCGACGCCGGAGGGGACCTGGACCAGGGGCACCGCCCTGCTCACACACGATATTCCGAGGGGTCCGGTCCTCCTGTCGCCGGCGGAGGGTGCGACGGTGCCCGCCAACAACCTGGTTATGAGTTGGGGGCCGGTCACTCAGACCCTTGCCGGCGAGGCGGTCACCATCGTCGCCTTTCAACTCATCGTCGAAGTGGACGAAGAACCCCATCCGCACGCGTTAGCCAAGCGAGTTCTAAGTGTCTATGTTCGGCCGTCCGTGACGAGCGTGACGGTGCCGGATGAATTCCTGGAGCCGGGCACATCCTATAAGTGGGAAGTGCTGGCGATCGAGGAAAGTGGAAACCAGACGCTGTCATCGAGCGAGTTCTCCACCACCCAATAGTGATTTGCGTTTTAGTGGCTATTTTGAAAACGCCGCCCGAAAGGGCCGCGCGAACGGTCCCGGCGCGCCGAGATCGCGGCTCGCCCCGGATTAGAGGTGATCGCGCGTAACGGCTAAGATGCAGGGATGCAAACGGGCGGCGCATCGACACCGGTGAACAAGCGCGGTCCGGGGAGTTTTTCGGGGAAGCTGATCAGCCGGCTTACGCGCGACGATCTCTACCTATTCAACGAAGGCAACCACTTTCGCATTTACGAAAAGCTGGGCGCGCACCCCATGACGGTGGGCGAACGGCCTGGCGTGAACTTCGCGGTGTGGGCGCCGAACGCCGAGCGGGTTTCGGTGATCGGCGACTTCAACGGGTGGAATCGGTCGGCGAATCCGCTTCGGCCTCGCGAGCAGTCGGGTTTGTGGGAAGGGTTCGTGCCGGGAATTACCAAGGGGGTTATTTACAAATACAACATTGTATCGCGAGGCGGGTACCGGGTGGAGAAGGCCGACCCGGTCGGATTTCGCTGCGAGGTGCCGCCGCGGACCGGGTCGGTGGTTTGGGACCTGGAGTATGAGTGGGGCGATGCGGAGTGGATGTCTTCGCGCGGGCCACGGCAAAGGCTGGATGCGCCGATTTCGATCTACGAGATGCACGTGGGGTCGTGGATGCGCGTGCCGGAGGAGGGCGGACGGTCGCTGAGTTATCGCGAGTTGGCCCCGCGGCTGGTGGCGTACCTGAAAGAGACGGGGTTCACGCACGTCGAGTTCATGCCGGTGATGGAGCATCCGTTCGCAGGGTCCTGGGGGTACCAGATCACCGGATTTTTCGCGCCGACTTCGCGCTTCGGCACGCCGCAGGACTTCATGTTTCTGGTGGACACGCTGCATCAAAATGATATCGGTGTGATTCTCGACTGGGTGCCCTCGCACTTTCCCACCGACGAGCACGGATTGGGGTATTTCGACGGCACCCACTTGTATGAGCACTCCGATCCGCGCAAGGGCTTTCATCCCGATTGGAAGAGTTTTGTTTTCAACTACGGGCGGCACGAGGTGCGTGGATTCTTGATCAGCAACGCGAACTTCTGGCTCGATCGCTATCACATCGACGGGCTTCGCGTGGATGCGGTCGCGTCGATGCTCTATCTCGACTACTCGCGGAAGGAGAGCGAGTGGATTCCCAACGAGCATGGCGGGCGCGAGAACACCGATGCGATTTATTTTCTGCGGCGGCTTAACGAAGAAGTCTATGGGCGGCATCCGGACGTGCAGCTTTTCGCGGAGGAATCGACGGCCTGGCCGATGGTTTCGAGGCCAACTTATGCCGGGGGCCTCGGGTTTGGCTACAAGTGGGACATGGGCTGGATGCACGACACGCTGGTGTACATGAGTCGCGATGCGATTTACCGGCGGCATCATCATGGCGAGCTTACCTTTCGGATGATCTATGCGCACCAGGAGAATTTCGTACTGCCGCTTTCGCACGACGAGGTGGTGCACGGCAAAGGCTCGTTGCTGGACAAGATGCCGGGCGATGAGTGGCAGAAGTTCGCCAACTTGCGATTGCTTTATGGTTATATGTTTGCGCAGCCGGGGAAGAAGTTGCTTTTCATGGGCGATGAGATTGCCCAGTGGAGCGAGTGGAATCACGACGGAAGCGTGGAGTGGCATCTGGCCCAGTACGATCGGCATGCGGGGGTGCGAAAGCTGGTTGGCGATTTGAATGGGCTGTATGCGCGGGAGACGGCGCTGCAACTGGACTGCGATCCGGCGGGGTTCGAGTGGGTGGATTGCAACGATGCGGCCGCCAGCGTGCTTTCGTTCTTAAGACGGGGGAAGGACGGCCAGGAAATTCTCTGCGTGTGTAATTTCACGCCGGTTCCGCGCGGTGAGTATCTTGTGCGCGTTCCACGAGCGGGTCGTTGGCGCGAAATTCTCAATACTGATTCCGCACTTTATGGCGGAAGCGGGCAGGGAAACATGGGTGGCGTTGAAGCAACGGTGCTCACGGCAGGTCAGTCGCCTGCACTGAAATTGATGTTGCCGCCGCTTGCGGTTCTGTATTTTCGGCCGGACGGCGAAACGTCGGGTCGATGACCCGACCTACATGTTATCAGGCCTGTAATAGACATTTTGGCGCTGACGCGTTGGGGCCGTTATTCCGCGCCTTGTATAAGGGGAAAAGCCATCTTTAGACGCGATAAAAGGCATCCGAAAGACACTCTGAAAGAAGGCGGCCGGCGAAGGATCTGGCACGTTGCCGCAGAGTGTTTCGATGAATCCCGCTACTCCCTATCGGAATGCAGAGATCACGGCGCCCACTGCCGAGTTACGGTCTGCGTTTGCCGAGTTGCGCCGGGAGGTGGAGATCATGCGGCGTAGGGAGGAAATTCGTGAGGCGGAGATTTCCCGGCTCTCTGCGGAGATAGAGGAGGCGGGGCGGCTTCAGCGGCAGCTGGTGACCAATCCGCTGCCCGAAATCCGCGGCGGGGAACTGTCTGCATTTACCCATCCGGCCGATCGGATCAGCGGCGATTTTCATCTGGCCCGGAGAGTCAGTGCCAACAAGGTGGCACTCGTTGTGGGTGACGCGACGGGGCATGGCGTTGCGGCGGGATTGCTTTCGGCGACGGTCATGGGGTCGGTGCACGCCAACGATGACTCGGAGGGTTTGAGTCTTCATGATCCCGCGGTCGAACTGGCGCGGCTCAATCGTAATCTTCTCAGTTATTCCCTGGATGATTGCGAGTTTGTGACTGCGATCTACGCGGAGTACGACGAGGCAGAGCGCAAATTGCGCTGGTCACGGGCGGGAGCGCCGCAACCGATTCTGATGCGCCGGGGCGAAGCTCGTCGGCTTGAATCTCCCGGAATGCCGCTCGGAGTGGAAGCGGAGGCGGCTTACGAGTGCGCGGAATGCCCACTTGAGTCCGATGATGCGGTGCTTCTGCACACCGATGGACTCGAGGCCTTGCACATGCAGTGCACGGGTTTGCGGGACGAGCCGGATTTTCTGAAATGGATTGAGCAGCTCAACAGGAAGAACCTGGAATCTTCATTGCGCGAAGCCGGTGATCAGCATGCGCGAAGCGGTCAATTGCCCAGCGATCGTGACGATATGACGTTGCTGGTGTTACGCGTTCATCACTAGAGATTCGCGGTTTTTCCCACAGTTGAGGGATTCTACATGCCGGCGTTACCCGCCTGACGCGTTTTGCTTTCGCGCCCAGACTTCTTCCGCTTCCGGCGGGCGGATGTAAACGGGGATCAAGTCTCGCGCCACGATGAACAATCCTTTTTCGGTCCGCTCGAACCCGAGGCGATAGACTGTTTCAACGCGCGGTGCGAACAAGTCTTTGTCCAACACGCGCAAGCCTGAGCCAGATACGGCTGTTTGATGATAAAGCACGCCTTCGCCGAGTACGGCGCAGTCGCGCGGTAACGTGGCGAAATAGGAGACTGGGTCGGCTTCGTGCGGTTCGTCCAATGCATTGTACTTCTTAGAGCTATTCACTTCGGTGCTCAATGCGAAGGTTGCCGTGTATACACGGGCGCGTTTGGCATCGAGGATGACGCATACGCGCGGCGGGGGCTCGGGCAAGTCGAGCGCGTTCTGGGCGATGATTTCCAATGTAGGCAAGGCGACGATGCGAGCGCCGACGGCCAACGCCATAGCGCGGGCAGCGCTAATGCCGATGCGAAGTCCGGTGAAGCTGCCCGGGCCGGCGGAGACGAAAACATGGGCGATTTCATCCGGCTTGATGTTGTGCTCGCGGCAGAGGGTATTGATCGAGGGAAGGAATTCCGCGGCGTGGGCCCGCGGCTGTGTGAAGCGCGCGGCACCCAGGAGGGTGCGACCGCGGCCGACGGCGACGGAACCCAAGGCACTGGATGTTTCGATGGCGAGTGCAGCGCTGTCTTCATCGACGATCTCAAAACTCATGGTGGGATAATAGCTGAGACGAGCGCAGAATGCCCGGCAGGAATGCCGGGCTCGGGGCATCTCAAGGCTCGGTACTGGGTGGTTTGAATCTAAGAATGTCATGGCCAAGTTCCGGCCCGCCGGGACCGCCATGTGTTCCGGGACACATGCCGGCGCCCGATGAGGCCAGGCTTGGACATGGCACCCACCCTGCGTTTCATGCCGGCGCCCAATGAGGCCAGGCTTGGACATGGCATCCGAATCTGCAAATCGTACCAGTACCAGAAACTCGATGAGACGAGAGATTCATTGACTGGCATGGGGTCAGCCTCTACATTCCAATCAAGAGTTTTCGCCACACTGGGCCAGGGCGCGACTGCCGGTGCGGGCGGTCCTGACCGGGGTATTATTGCGCAATGTTCGCGGTCATTTCGGATATTCACGGCAACCTGGAGGCACTTCAGACAGCGCTGGCGGACATTGACCGCCGCTCGCTGAAGACGATTTTTTGCCTGGGGGACATCGTGGGGTATGGGGCCAGTCCCAAGGAATGTCTGGATACCGTGATCGAGCGGGTCGAGTTTTCGCTGTGCGGCAATCATGATCAGGCGGTTTTTTTTGAGCCATCAAATTTTAATGTGGGGGCCGAGCGGGCGGCCTATTGGACGCGGCAAGTCTTGGAGGACGAGACCAACAAGGCCAAGCGCGACCGGCGATGGGACGTCTTGGGTCGCTTGCCGATTCGCAAGGAGGCGAAGGATCTGTTGATGGTCCACGCGTCGCCGCGCCGGCCTATTAATGAGTATCTATTCCCGGAGGACGTATACACCAACCCCGGGAAAATCCTGGACAACTTCAAACGGATCGAGCCGCAGCAGTTGGCCTGCCTGGTGGGGCATACGCATGTGCCCGGCGTGTTTCTGGATGATCCTTGCTTTGACCCGCCGGACGAGTTGTCCGAGGCGGGCGTTTACACGGTGACGGCGGACGAGAAGGCGATCATCAACGTGGGCAGCGTGGGTCAGCCTCGCGACCGCGATCCGCGACTGTGCTATGTGGTGATTTATGAAACGGGCGAGTCGCCGCCGGATGCCGAACCGATCAACGTCGAACCGGGGCAGGATTATCTGATGGTTGAGTTCGTTCGGCTGGAGTATGACATCGAGAAGGCGGCGCGGAAGATTTACGATGTGCCCGAACTGGACGACTTTCTGGGTACGCGGCTGTTTGAAGGGCGATAGAACAGACCGGGCGGCTGGTTGACCCGCATGGATATCACCGCACTCAATGGAAATGTTCTCGCGCTTCTTCTCATGTACAAGACGGAAACTGGAGAAGACGACTGGGCCGTGGTTGGAGGTTACTTCCGCCTTCGTGGTGGAAAGGCATTTTTCGGCCATGGACCCGACTATCCGGAGATTGAGCTCCTTCCCGACTGGCTGGCGCGCATCAAGCCTACTGACGACGAAAGCCGCGCCGTCCTGCTCAACGCATCGTACTACCTGCCCCTTCGTGTGGCCGACATTCCACCTGACACCCCCCTACAGAGCTTCCGGACGACGGGTCTCAAGTGGCCACAGGCTTGATTGGTGGAAAGGCTGATGCATTCGCGCCGGCTGCTCAACGCCTTGACGGCCCCGCGCGGGAACGTATACTCATTGTATATCCGTGAATGGAGGGTTGGCATGATCACCAAAGTGCAGCAGTGGGGGAACAGCCTCGGTGTGCGAATCCCCAAGGGACTTGCGGAGGAAGCGGCGGTATCCGCCGGATCCAGCGTCGATATCTGCATTGAAGGCGGAACACTCATCGTTCGGGCGGTGAGCACGCGCACGTACAAGCTATCGGCCCTGCTGGCCAAGGTCAGGCCGACAAACCTGCACGGCGAAATTAACACGGGTAAGCCTTTGGGCCGGGAAATTTGGTAATGGCTGCTCGCTACGTTCCCGATCGGGGCGATGTGGTATGGCTTGAGTTTGACCCACAAG
>JBKJYI010000543.1:0-2810 GCA_046715855.1 Phycisphaerae bacterium | reverse complement strand
AAACAAGACTTATCAAACTCCGCCTCGAGAACAAAAATCTTGCGATTCTGGCTCGGTGCATATGGCGCAATTTGGTTGAAATAATAGATCTCTTCCCAGACGCCACCGGGAATGGCACCATTAAAATTGGGCCGAAAAAGAATGAGGTTATCAGCTTGTGTTACCAGCTGAAGGTCTCGCGATGTGACTTGATACTCAACGTACGATGCGACGGTTTCAGAGAGGTAGCGTGCAATCGACATATTGCTTTCGTCACTTGCGGCAACGAGAAGATCATCCTCCGCGTGCGCAACAGGCTGGACGAGGCAATCAGTATATGACTTAGTGGGGTAAAACCTCGGGCCCAAACCGATTCCCGACGCCGTCGCCGTATGCCGATACTCATCAATGCAAGTTGGCTGAAGGAGGGGGACATGCATGCTTAGATACTGTTGAAAGTCCCAAAGCTGCTGACGAAATTCGTTGTTGAGCCGCTGATTGGATTGGTGCGCAGATCGCTCGAGGCGTCTCAATTCCGTAATAGGATGAGAGAGATACGCTTGGGGCTCATCTTGAAGGCACCTGAAACTAACGCCTCGCTGATGCTTGACAGCCAAGAGCGTAAAGCGGCAACCGAGATGATCCGCGAGCGTCTCGCCCTCAGCGATTTCTCGGCGCCTCCAGTCGAGGATTTGCAAGTAACGCCGGAAGATCATTCCTTGCTTAAGTTGCTCTTCCGATAAAGCACGTGATCGCCGATCGTACAAGCCATTTGGCTCAGTCAATCGCAAGTATACATCATAGACGTCATCGATGAGACAGAGAACATGTTTTACTCCAAGTTCCGGCAAGCGGCGAACCAATTGGGAATCAATCACGTTGATATAGTCGCGCAATCGGTGATTAAACCACACCAAATGAATTGGCAAGAGGACAAGTTCCGTACTTGGCGAGACCGCCTTCAGCTCATTTTTGAGCCGGTCGATCGTTCGTCGCCAGAGAGCTCGGAGAACAGGTTTCGGTTCCTGCAGCAAAGGCCTGATATTCTTGGCCTGCAGTCCGGTGGCGTGGTTATACTCGTCCAGCAAGACATCTTCGAACTTTCGGTGGGCATACCAAGGACCATGTCCAGACCGGCTGTTGGCGTAGGCTACCAACCGCCTCGATGCCTCGTGTGCGTCGGTGCCTGGAGTTCCAGCCACGAGAACGACCGGAATACTTGGACTATTTTTTTCGCGAGTCATCTTGCCTAAGGGTCTACGTGTCTCCACCCTGCGCCACCATGGCTACCTTAACATAAACCAAACACGAATCGCTGTCAAGGAATTAATCATGCTTTTAGGCCACCTTCGTGTACTTCAACACGGGGCGCGGACAAGCCATCGCCTGGCTTGGCTCAAGATACGCAAACTCGGCTCTCGACGCGGAAGCTCTTTCAACCGAACCGCAATCTATATCCGTTCCTCGAAGCGACGCAACTGATCGGACAAAACTACCTGGAGAGCCTCTGTTTGGCTATGGCAATATAACGACCGTTCAACTCAAAACCAACAAACCTCCTGCCCAGCCGCTTCGCCACCACACCTGTCGTTCCTGATCCGATGAATGGATCCAAGACGATGATGCAGCGCGCGGACGGTACCATCGAGCGTACTTGACGAGTTCGAGATTCACAGCATCGAGGTCGAAGGCGTTCGCGTCAAACGAAGATCCACGCCATTCTCGCCAACTTTTATGCTCGGGATGCTTTGAATCCTTCAGGGCTGTAAGGTATTCGGCGTAACCCTAGATACCGCCTGCGTCTTCGGGAGGGCAGGCCCGGCTTCCTTCGATGCACTCCAGGCAGGCTAGCTGATCCGTCGGAACATCGTTGATGCTCTCGACAAGGAGTTCGTGCTGCCAACCATCGCCGAAGTCGTACTCGTACAGAAACTTGGATTTCGGTCGAGTGACGAGTTTCGACAGGACATAACCGGCCTCTTCCAAACCGTCCTGCTTCTTCATCAGGATTTTCCTCATACTTTCTACCATTGATTTCGAAGCGGTGAAGGTGCGATTCCTCCCAGCCCATGACGATCTGGATTACGTCATGCAGCCGATCGAGCGTGATCTCGCGGGGCACACAGAAACGCCGCCATATCGACGGCTTGCTGCCGACGAGTGAAATCTCGATTACAATCTCAAAAAAGCGCCCAAACGACGCAGCAAATTTGCCTGACCGAGCAGGAGAAGCTCTTCAACGATTCCCGGCGATCGATCCAGGTTCGTGAGAATCCACGATTTGACGATGGTCCGGCGGTGCCGAACCGTCGCACTGAACATTCCAATCACGTCGGCAACATGTCGTGCGTCAGGCCGCCCGAGTGGCGGCGCGTGAACACCTCGGCAGCCTCCAAGTCGAAAGAATTCCCCCCACCGCCTTGAATGGTGAGCGGACAACGACGCACAATACGGCTTGGATTACGAGGTCAACGTGCAAGTGGACTGATGTCAGGCCGCTGTTCAATGCAACCCCCGGCTGTTTCGCCGCGGGCATGCCCGACCAGAGCGGGAAAAGCATCGAAGGCGGGCTTGTCCAGGATATCCGTTTAATCGTTGGCGTGTTGTAGAAGAGCGAGTACCACGGCCGGAACTTCCGGCGTGTGATTTGATTGCGATACGAAGTCTTCGCGTTTCCTCGGCGTAGCGATCGCAATACCTTCTGTAAATGAGCCCACAACTCCATCGAAAGGGAAATTCCATGGCCAAGGTTTCCGATAGCGCCCGGGACGCATCCACTCCCGAAGACGTCGAAGTGACCATGTCCGCCCGCGTTCCGGATTTTGATCCGA
>JBKJYI010000542.1:0-6182 GCA_046715855.1 Phycisphaerae bacterium | reverse complement strand
CCGGTGGTCATTCGGTTTCCGAATAGCAAGGCCAGCCGATGTTTCGCCGCAGTGGCGGACTCCATGGCAGCCGAGTCTCCCACGCAGTTGCGTCGCGACAGTTTCTTTCAACGCGTCGCCGGACTGTTTGTTTAGTCCAAGTTCGTGCGGTACAGTCAATCGGAGTGTCACGGACCGGCACGGATGTCGGTTCGCGGATGTCGGGTGGTGCAGGATCGCGCGGTCCCGATCGCAAAATCCCACACCTCTTCGCCTTCCTGATGCTCTCAACCAGTGCGACAAGGATGTTGCGTGATGGTCGCTCGCTTTGCGGGTGCCTCCCTGGGTCTTCTGGCCTTCGCCGCTATCGCAGTGGCCGGGCTCTACGTCGGCAATCCGCCGGCGGTCACCCTCTCCCGCAGCATTCTCGTTTTGTTCACGTTTTGCGTCATCGGGCTCGTGCTCGGAAAGGCCGCCCAGGCGGTTGTTTCGGAGTATGAGCGCAATCGAAAGTCGGAAGTCGATAGTCGAATTCGCGCCGAATCAGAACGAGCACACTCCGCTTCCATCAAGGAAGGCCGATCCGAATCCCGGCATTGCACCTTCCTTGCATTGAATTTTTGGAGATCGTTCTGCCGGCGGGCGGGAGGTCGAGTGAGGGTGGTCGAGGCGCCGGAAGCCTGAGGCGCAGAAAGGGTGCAGGGATGCGAAGCCTGATCGTGATTTCGGACATACGAGCGGTTTGGGAGCAATACAAGCAATCCGGCGATGAGAGTCTGCGAAATGCCCTGGTGGAGAATTTCCTTCCGCTGGTTCGCTACAACGCCGAGCGCATCGGCGCCAAGCTGCCCGATGAGATCGACAATGACGACTTGGTTTCCGCAGGCATATTTGGCCTGCTCGACGCCATCGACTCGTTCGATCTGGAGCGCGGCGTCAAGTTCGAGACGTACTGTGCCCCCCGCATCCGGGGCGCTATTCTCGACGAGCTTCGCAACATGGACTGGGTCCCCCGGCTGGTGCGCCGCCGGGCCAGCAAGCTCGACCGGGCCACCCGCGAGCTCGAATCCACCCTGGGCCGCTCGCCGACCAAGCCCGAACTCGCCTACCAGATGAAGCTGCCGCCCGGGGAATTCGAAAAGCTCATGCGCGACGCGACGGCCGTCACGCAAGTCTCCCTCTCCCGAAAGTACACCGAAACCGACTCCAGCAAGGAAGTCTGCGAAATCGACGTCCTGGAAGATAAACGAGGAAAGAACCCCGTGAGCGAAATTCAAAAACGCGATTTGAAGGAAATGGTCACCCGCGGCCTGACCCGCGCCGAGCGGCTCATCCTCATCCTTTATTACTACGAGGAAATGACCATGAAGGAAATCGGCGGCACGCTCGATTTGTCAGAAAGCCGCGTATCGCAGATGCACTCCGCAATTCTCAAACGCCTCAAGGAGCAGCTCGAGCGGCGCAGCAAAGAATTCGCCCACTAAGATGGTTGCACAGGGCGTGGGTATCTCGCGGAAGAATGCCGGCTTTTTCGGCAGTAGTGTTTCGGAATACTCCGCGCTGGCAGCCGTTGGAGGGAATTCATTTTGCTTCCCGACTCAGCCATCTAGTCGAAACGACGCACGATGATGCATGCGTTGTGACCGCCGAATCCGAACGAATTGCTCATGGCCACGCGAACCTTTCGATCTCGCGCGGTGTTCGGGCAATAGTCCAGATCGCAGCCTTCGTCGGGGTTTTCGAGGTTGATGGTGGGGGGGATGACCGAGTTACGGATGGCATTGATGCAGGCGATGAGTTCCGTGCCGCCGCTGGCCCCAAGCGAGTGGCCGACCGCGCTCTTGGTGCTGCTCACCGTCAATTTGCGTGCATGGTCGCCGAACACGCTCTTAATGGCGATTGTTTCGGAGATGTCGCCCAGCGGAGTCGAGGTGCCGTGCGCGTTGATGTAGTCCACGTCGTTTGGAGCAATCCCCGCATTTTTAATGGCTTTGCTCATCGCCTTGGCCGCTCCTTCGCCGGTGGACGAGGGTTGCGTGATGTGATCCGCGTCAGAAGTCGAAGCAAATCCAATCACTTCCGCGAGAATAGGGGCCGAGCGGCGCTCGGCATGCTCCAGCTCTTCGAAAATAAGCGAACCAGCCCCCTCGGCAAGCACGAACCCATCGCGGTCGCGATCAAACGGGCGGGAGGCCCTGGCCGGGTCGTCGTTTCTCGTGCTCAGCGCCTTCATGGACGCAAACGCTGCAATCGACAACGGGGTCAATGCGGCTTCCGACCCGCCGGTAAAAATAACGTCCGCATCGCCGCGTCGAATTTGTAGAACTGATTCACCCATCGCGTTCGACGCGGAAGCACACGCGCTGCTGATGGCGATGCTGTTGCCCTTCGCGCCGTACGTGATGGAAATATTTCCGCTCGCGGCATTGACCATGAGCTTGGGAATGGTGAAGGCGGAAACTTTGCCGGGGCCCTTTTCGTGCAGCCGGGCAAATTGCTGCTCCAGCTCGTTCATGCCGCCGATGCCCGAGCCGAAAATAACCGCCATCCGGTCCGGATCTTCTTGGTCGGGCTGCAGACCCGATTGTTTCACGGCCTCAGCCGTCGCCACCAGTGCAAGCTGGGCGTAGCGATCAAGCCGCTTGATGACTCGCCGGTCGAGCAATTTCTCTGGATCGAAGTTGGGAATTTCGCCGCCGATGGATACTTCAAATTCCGACGCGTCGAAAAGAGAGATGCGCGTAATGCCGCTGCGGCCTTCGATGAGTCCGTCCCAGTACCGGTCCACGGTCAACCCGAATGGTGTGACCGCCCCCATGCCGGTGACAACTACGCGTCGATCCACAGTTCCCCCAGCCCTACGACTTCACCGCCAGTTGGGCCTTGATATAGTCGATCGCCTCGCCCACCGTCTTGAGCTTCTCCGCAGCGTCGTCGGGGATGGTCAGGTCGAATTCGTCTTCGAGTTCCATGACCAGCTCGACGGTGTCCAGAGAGTCCGCGTTCAAGTCGTTGACAAACGAGGTGGTGCGTTTGATCTCGCTTTTATCCACGCTCATCTGCTCGGCGACGATTTGGATTACTTTCGCCTCGATGGCTTCCGGAGTTGTCACCACGGTATCTCCCGTTTGAGCATCATTGATAGTTATTTCATCCGGCCCGCGCCGGCCCTCGATGGCGAATCGTAGCTTCCCGCCAATGACCCCGCAACTTGCCCTGTTCTTCTCTTTTCTACGTGCTGTCTTCTGCTTTCCACTTACGACTTTCTGCTTTCTGCTTTTGACTTTTCGCTTACATATGCAGTCCGCCATCCACCAACAGTACCTGACCGGTTACATAAGAGGCTTTGTCATCGGCCAAAAATGCGACCACTTCGGCAACTTCCTCAGGCTCACCAAACCGGCCGACGGGAATAAGCTGCTTAACCCCGTCCTTGAGTTGGTCGGGCAGAACCGAAGTCATATCTGTGGTGATGAATCCCGGCGCCACGACGTTACATGTGATCTTCCGCTTCCCCAACTCTTTGGCCACCGTCTTGCTGAACCCAATGAGACCCGCCTTGCTGGCCGCATAGTTCGCCTGCCCGGCATTGCCCATCACGCCCGAGACGCTCCCGATGTTGATAATGCGCCCGTAGCGATTGCGGATCATCAAGCGACTGACGGCTCGAGTGATCCAAAACACCGATCGCAGGTTCGTAGTCAGCACTGCCTCAAACTGGTCATCCTCCATGTTGAGCAGCAGGCCATCCTTGGTGATCCCGGCATTGTTTACCAGAATATCGATCTTGCCGTGCCTGGTTCCAACGTCTTCAACAAGGGCGTCAATCGCGGCTCGATCACAGACGTCCAATGCGCGCGGTTCAATGGAACCGGGGAGTTCACGCTTCTGCGCCTCGGCAGCAAGCTCTTGAAGGGCGTCCAATGAACGCGCGCACGCAACGACTTTCGCTCCGCGTGCCGCCAGCGCCAGGCAAATCGCTCGCCCGATACCTCGACTCCCGCCCGTGACTAATGCGATTCGGTCTTTCATTTGATCTGCTCGATGCCTTGGACGTTCCCTTTCTCCGCTTTCCGCTTTCCGCTTTCCGCTTTCTTACTTAACTTGTTTTGACTGTCGCTTGCAAACCCGCTGCCGCAGCTTCAACGGTGCTGATGTTCACTGCGGTAAAAGATCGATTGATCTTCCGCATCAGCCCCGTCAGGATTCGCCCCGGGCCAAATTCGACGAAGCGATCAGCCCCGTCCGCCGCCATTCGCTCAATGCACTGCTGCCACATCACGGGTTGCGTCAGCTGCCGAACCAAAGAAGCCCGAATCTCGCCCGGCTCGCCGTGATAGGTGGCGTCCACGTTCGATATGACCGGCAGTTTCGGCTTGGAAATGGGCGTTCGGTCCAGGTGTTCGCGAAGCCCGTCGGCAGCCGGGGCCATAATCGCCGAGTGAAACGCTCCAGCCACCGCCAGGGGTACCGCCCGCAGTCCTAATTCATCGGCTGCGCTCACCGCCCGCTCGCATGCGGCCTTATTGCCGGCAATGACTATCTGTCCAGGACAATTGAAGTTGGCCGGTGTCAGCACATCATCTCCCCGCGCCTTCTCGCAAATTGATTCGGCTTTTTCGTTGTCCGCTCCGACAAGCGACACCATGCCGCTGGGCCGCGCGACGGCCGCCTGTTGCATCAATAGCCCCCGCCGCTGAACGAGATGGAGGCATTCATCGAAGCTGATTGCACCGGCGATGTGCAGCGCGGTGTATTCTCCGAGACTCAGTCCACCGGCTCGTTGGAAATCTGAGAGCGAACCGCCGCCTTCCACGAACGCCTCAAAGAACGCGACGCTGGTGACAAAAATCGCCGGCTGCTGAATGTCCGTCTGCTCGAGCTTTTCGGCCGGACCCTCGAAACACAGTTTGGATAAATCGAATCCAAGGATTTGGTTCGCGCGCTCATAAACCGCGCGGGCATTGACGCTGGCAGCGGCCACATCGCGGCCCATGCCCACCGACTGAGCGCCTTGCCCGGGGAATATGACTGCCGTCTGACTCATCTCGTTTGCCTGGATGCCTCGTTGCCTTGTTGCCTTTTTGAACTTCGAACTTCGAACTTCGATTATTCGACTCATCAGAGTCGAATAATCATCGATCCCCAGGTCAGCCCCGCTCCCACTGCGAGCATCAAAATGGTGTCGCCGGTCTGAAGTTTTCCATTCTGGCGGGCTTCGTCGAGGGCCATCGGAATCGACGCCGCCGACGTGTTCCCGTATTTCGTGATGTTGAGTGCGATCTTTTCGTGCGGGAGTCCCATCCGCTCGCGCATGGACTCGATGATTCGCAAATTCGACTGGTGCGGAATCATCAGCTTGATATCCTGTGAGGTGAGTCCGGTCTCCTGCAAGCCACGATCGATCAACTCTTCCATCTTGATCACCGCGAACTTGAACACCTCGCGACCACGAAGATGCATGAAATGCAGCTTCTCGTTGATGGTCATGTGCGAAGCCGGTAGCTTCGAGCCGCCCGCTGGGATCCAGATATACTCTGATTTTTCCCCGTCGCAGCCCAGTTCGAAGTGCAAAATTCCCTGTTCCGGATTGTGCGCCCTGCACAACACCGCCGCGCCCGCACCGTCGCCGAAGAGTACGATCGTCGATCGGTCTTCCGTATCCACGCAGCGCGTAAGCGTCTCCGCCCCGATCACCAAAACGTTCTTATAAGCTTCGGTCGCCAGGAGCCCCGATGCAACCGTCGTCGCATACAGGAACCCCGCACACGCCGCCCCCACGTCCAGCGCCGGAATCGTCCGAGCCCCGATTGCTTTCTGGACCAGAGTCGCGGTGGACGGAAATGGATAATCGCCCGTGGCGGTGGCCACCACGATCGCGTCAATGTCAGCCGCCGTCAGCCCGGCATTCTCAATCGCCTTCCGCGCCGCATGGGCCGCCAGCACGGACGTAGATTCATGCTTTCCTGCCCGCCGTCGCTCGCGAATGCCGGTACGCGAAACGATCCATTCGTCGGTCGTATCCAGGTAATTGGCGAAGTGCTGATTATCGAGAACTTCTTCCGGGACGTAACTCCCCGTCCCGGCAATGCGAATAGGCAGTCGTTTTGTCATGAACGCTTGTTTCTTGGCGGTTCGCCTTTTTGCCTTTTTGCCTCGCTGCCTTGCTGCCTTTTAGGCAGTTAACTCAATCTGGCTACGAT
>JBKJYI010000541.1:0-2501 GCA_046715855.1 Phycisphaerae bacterium | reverse complement strand
GGCGTTCAACCTGTTTCTGAACCTCTCGCTGGGGTTCTTGATGGAGGAGGCGGGGCTGGCGCTATCGACTTCGATCTCGGCAACGGTGCAGGCTTGCTGGCTCGCGTACGGATTACGACGGCTGTTTCCCGAGTTGACGTGGAAGAGGCTTGGGAGGCCGATGATCCGCTTGTTGCTTGCGACCGGGTGCATGGCCGTCGCGCTGGTCGCGATGCGTGTTGTCGGCGAGTCGATGCAGTGGCATAAGGCCCTGCGGTTGGTGTCAATGCTTGGCACCGGGATTGCAGTGTATTTCGCGGCGGCGTGGCTGTTGGGCGTCGAAGAACTGCGATCCGCGCTCCATCGCCGCAGTTCGTTCTAATTTAACTATTTCTTCGTGCTCTTCCTGTGCTTCGTGGTTAAAAACAATCTTTTTCTTGACGTCAACGGTGGCTGCCTTCAAGCTCAAACCGTGAAAGCCCTCGTCACCGGCGGAAATGGTTTTCTAGGCGGCGCAATCGTGCACCTGCTCCAGGCCCGCGGTGACACAGTCACTATATTCTCGCGCACACCGCCCACTGTGCCCTCCGAATTCCGCACCGCGCATATCACAGGCGACATCCGCGACCAAAAAGCACTGCGAAGCGCCTGCGCCGGCATGGACGCCGTCTTCCACGTCGCCGCCAAGACCGGCGTTTGGGGAGCCCTTCGCGAGTATCAAAGCATCAACGTCGACGGAACCCGCAACATCATCGAAGCCTGCCGAGCCAAGGGGATTGGCAAACTGATCTACACCAGTTCGCCGAGCGTGGTCTTTGGCCGTAACGACCTTTGCGGGGTCAACGAATCCCAGCCTTACCCCAACCGATACCTGGCCGCCTATCCCAAAACCAAGGCCCAGGCGGAGCGAATGGTCCTGGCCGCAAACGACTCGTCGTTTTCCACCGTTGCGCTCCGCCCCCACCTCATCTGGGGACCCGGCGACCCGCACCTCATCCCGCGAGTCATCGACCGCGCCCGGCAAGGAAAGCTCCGCCAGGTCGGCGACGGCAAAAACATGGTCGACATCACCTACATCGACAACGCTGCCGAGGCTCACCTTCTCGCCGCCGACGCCCTGAGCCCCCCCGCCCCCTGCGCAGGCCGCGCCTATTTCATCTCTCAGGGCGAACCGGTCCCGCTTTGGCCCTGGCTCAATGAACTGCTCGTCGCGGTCGGCGCGCCGCCTGTAACCAGAAAGATTTCTCCAGCGATGGCTTCTTTACTGGGTGCAACCTTGGAAGGAGTCCACACGATTCTAAAATTGCGGAGCGAACCATTGATGACGCGTTTTGTGGCCAATCAACTCGCCAAGTCCCATTATTTTGACATTTCTGCCGCAAAACGCGACTTGGGCTATTTCCCGCGCATATCATTACAAGACGGAATGGAAAGGCTGATCCACTGGCTCAAGCAGTTTCCTGCCCCTTAGTTTTGGCCTAGTATTGAGCAATTATTATTAAGGACCCCCGGGTGGCACGGTCTCGCGCCTCATGCGAGGCCGTGTTTGGCAATAGTGTTTATGCGATGGCGATTTCCGATCGAATAGTCATAACCGGCGTAGGCCTGACCTCTCCCAACGGGGCGAACCTCGCCGACTTCCGCCGCAACCTGCTCGCGGGCGTCTCCGGCGTGACGGCCATGGAAACCCGCTTCATGGGCAAGGTGCTGGCCGGCGTCTGCAAGTTCGACGAGCAAAAATACCAGACTCGTAAGGACCGCCGCCGTGGGACCCGCGCCGGAGCAATTTCAATCTTCTGCGCCCATGAAGCATTCGCCCACGCCGGCCTGGACCCCGCAAAGCTCGACCGGTCGCGCATCGGCACATTCCTGGGCATCACCGAGCACGGCACCGTCGAAACCGAAAACGAAATCGACGCCATCCGCCAGTACGACTACGACACCAAGTACTGGTCGCACCACCACAACCCCCGAACCGTCGCCAACAACCCGGCCGGCGAAGTAACCGTGAATCTCGGCATCAGCGGCCCGCACTACACCATCGGCGCTGCATGCGCCGCCGGCAATGCAGGCTTGATCCAAGGCGTCCAGATGCTTCGCCTGGGCGAAGTGGACCTGGCCCTGGCCGGCGGAGTGTCCGAAGCCATCCACTCCTTCGGAATCTTCGCCAGCTTCGCCGCCGAAAACGCTCTCGCCCGCCACGGCGATCCGACCAAAGCCAGCCGTCCCTTCGACATGGCCCGCAACGGAATCGTCGTCTCCGAAGGCGGATGCATCTTCATGCTCGAACGCCTAAACGACGCGAAAAAACGCGGGGCTCGCATCCTCGGCGAAGTGATCGGCTACGCCATGAACTCCGACGCCCAGGACCCGGTGCTGCCTAATCCAGAGCGTGTGGCCGAGTGCATGCAACTGGCGCTCCATCGTGCGGGCATCGGCCCCGACGACGTGGACATCGTCAGCACCCATGCGACCGCCACCGAAACCGGCGACATTCAGGAAGCCACCGCCCTCCGCCAGGT
>JBKJYI010000540.1:0-3160 GCA_046715855.1 Phycisphaerae bacterium | reverse complement strand
TGGCCCTTCCATACGGACCGACCGGCGTCGATCCACCCCTATTGTAAGGCGGAACTGCATGAATTTCAGCAAAATGATTACCCAGTTAGAACCCGCTCCCGTTGGGCTCGCTTCCCAGAAGCAGCGGGTCCCATCACGCCCGGGTTCGAATTTTTCTAAAAAAGTTGTCGGGTTTCGGAGGTTTTGGTCGGCTTGATTCTTGAGAGGTGAGATCACTTCTCGTGGATCGCCGTGTCGTGGAGGGTGTTTTCCGACGTGAGCGACACTTTCAAGCGGGGGACTCTGTTCAGGAAGGTTGACGATGAAGACAGTGCTTAGATTTTCGGGGCTGACAAGTGCGTTGGTGCTCTGTGTGGTTTCTATTACCGCGTCGACCGTTCGCGGCGACGTCGCACCCCCGGTCAAAATAACAATTCCTGCCGACCGGCTCGTACCGGCAGTCCTGGGACAAGAATACCGGGGAACTATCGAGATCAAGGTTGGGTCAGACGGCCAGTTGGCAGACTTTCAGCTGTGGGGTGAAGGGTGGGAGAATCTGAAACTCGAGACGGTGGACTTCGTTGACGTTCGTGCCAATCAAACGCACGTTGTGGAGTTTCGCGGAACGCCAACCGACGCCTCCCATCCCTTGACGTTCACCGTGGCGTTTGACGGTCGGACCGTGACCAAACGCATCAATCTATCCCCTGATTATTTCAACAAGGCAGGCAAGGCCGGCTCGGTGGTAAGCGTGGACGCGCAAGGGCGGATGACTCCCTTTCAACCAGTCTTAAGCGAAGCGTCGAACGTGGCCGGCGGGCAACAACTTCGTCTTTCGGGCCGAATCGTGTACATGCGGCCCAGCATGGTTGGGGGACCGCAAAATCTTACGGTTGGAGCGGACGGCGTGTGGTTTGAGGTGATGGACGATGACTCGCCGGACTTCGATGAAACGATCTACTCCGGGCACACCGACCCGTATGGGTTCTTTGATGTCGCCCTCGAATGGGACGATTGCGACATAAGCGGCTGCGATGAGCCGGATATTTATCTTCGATGGGAAACGGATACCGGCGTAGTCAACGTGCAGGACTCCGGGATTCTCGAGGAAGATTATAGCTGGGATACCGAAGAAACCATGATCGAAGACTTCGAAGGCGTGAACGTCAATTTCGGCACTGTCATGCCCGGCGACTGGAATGAGCACGCGGCGCTGCACATCCTCACGAGCATTACGCGGGCGCATCGTTTCATTCTCGAGCACAGCGGCGTCAACGTGGAGGAAGTCGACGCCCAATGGCCGGAGTCCGACAACGGTGCCTTCTACAACCCGTTCTTTGAAGAAATTCACATCGGGCCGGATCAGCAGTGGGTCGAGGGAACCCACGTGCACGAATTCGGGCATCATTACCTGGAAAACTACGCGCTCAATCTCACACCGGATTATTGTAATGATTTCTGCGACGGCGACGGGGGCTGCACCGCCGGCACGGATTGCGAGGACGAAGGACATTGCACCTGGTGCCGGGAAACCAATCACGACGCCTGGAACGAAGGCTTTCCCAATTGGCTCGGCAGCGCTGTGATGCGGGCCTATTCGACTCGCTATCCCGCGGAGTGTTCCGCAGGGGGCGTTTGCATCAAGGGCGCCAACGACGGGGTGGCCTGCGTGCCCGGCGGCGCTCCGGCTTGTACCGCGCTCGCCGCGCTGTCCATCAATGACAACCGCTACGCACTCGAGGGCCTCGGCACCTGCTGCCAGGATGGGCAAACACATCCGGCTGATATTACCGAGGGATTCATCACGGCTCTGCTCATCGATATCGAAGACAACGCTCGGGACGATCACAACGGACCCGGCTATAACTGCAACAATGCCCCTTTGGATTGCACGCAGGATGCACTGGCCCTGGGACCGGGCGTGATCCTGGAGGTCGCCCGGCTCGATCAACCCACCAATCCACTGGCATTCATCCAGGCGTTCCGGGCTCGCTTCCCGCAGCACGATCAGGACTTCTGGAGCACCGCGACCAACGTGGCGGCCGTCTATTCCTTCTCGCCGCCTGCGCCGGATATTCTTAATCAAACGAATACTTGCAAAATGAACATTGCGGGGCAGCCCCTGACCATCGATGTTCAAGCCAATGGTTCGGCTCTACGGTATCAGTGGAAGCGCGCGGGAATCAATGTCGCCAACGGGGCGCAAATCAGCGGGGCTCAGTGTCCGACACTCTCCTTTGCCCCTCTGGCTGCTGCGCATTCTGGCGTCTACCAAGCCGAGGTCAGGACATGTGATCAATCGCAAACCGTGCTCAGTGATCCCATTCGCGTGACGGTATTCCCCGCCCGCGGAGCTGGCACTCGTGCCGCAGGTTTTGGCAGGAACTTTCACGGCCAGCTCGGCAACAGCATCGTCGGTCCTACGTATGGTTTCCCCACAGCCACACCGCTTGCGGGGCTTTCTGACGTGGTTCAGATTTCCGCGGCGGACTTCGCCTCGATGGCTTTGCGGTCAGACGGCACGGTCTGGGCATGGGGCATTCGGCGGTTCGGCCCCAATTCCGGCGCGGTCGTCACCGTGCCCGAGCAGGTGCCCGGGCTAACCGATGTGATCAAGGTCGCGGCAGGCGGCACGTGGCCCTTTGGTCATAACCTGGCCCTAAAGGCCGATGGCACGGTGTGGGGTTGGGGTTCCAACGGGTACGGCGAGTTGGGCCTGGGAAATTTCGTCGGGCAGCAGTTCCCCGTTCAAATCCCCATCGACTGCGTCATTGCCATCTCCGCGGGCGGAAGTTTCAGCCTTTTCCTGAAGTCCGACGGAACGGTCTGGTCGGCCGGACACAACGGATATGGCGAGCTTGGACGATCCACAGGGCAAACCTATGTTCCCGTAATCGGCAAGGTGGAATTCGTAAGCAATGTGACCGCCATTGCAGCGGGAGGTTATCACGCTCTGGGCCTTCGTTCTGACGGAACCGTGTACTCATGGGGTCGCAACAGCGAAGGCCAGCTCGGGCGCGGCCTGGACTTCGCGTGGACAAACGTTCCGTCGCTGGTTGCTAACCTAAGCAACGTCACTTTCGTGGCAACAGGTTCGGTCCACAGCATCGCAATCCTCAGCGACCAGACGGTCCGCAACTGGGGGGGGAATGGTGAGGGCCAGCTTGGGATTGCCACCTTC
>JBKJYI010000539.1:0-3433 GCA_046715855.1 Phycisphaerae bacterium | reverse complement strand
TTCAGCGTTTCGGCTTTTCCGCGTTTCGGCGTTTCCTCGGTGCCTTGCTGCCTCGTTGCCCTGTTGCCTTGCTGCCTCGTTGCCTCGTGGCCTCGTTGCCTCGTTGCCTATTTCGGTTCTTGCCAGTGGATGGTCGCATCTTTGACCGCTTGATAAAGCGCCTGTCGTCGTGGCCGCAGAATTTCCGCACTGTACTCGCGGGCCTTTCGCAGATTGACCTGCGACATCGCGGCCAGCCGTTGCGGATCGGCGAGCACCTCGAGAACTTTCGCAGCCAGTGCCGGCGCATCCCCCGCCGGCACGCATTCGGAGGGCTCCAGCAGTTCCGGGATTCCTCCCACATTGGAGCCGATGCACGGCAGACCGCGGGCCATGGCCTCAATCATCGCCCGAGGAAGACCTTCCTGGTGCGACGGAAGCGCAAAAAGATCGGCCTTGTCGAGCTCCGTCCAGATCGGCTGGCCGGACTTCAAGTGGCCGGTAAATCGGACGTGGTCCGCAACTCCCCGATCGCAGGCGCGCTGCTCCAGCTCGTGGCGGTGTCTGCCGTCCCCGACGATGGTGAGGTGAACCTTGGCCCCTTTACCAATCGCAATCGCAACCGCGTCGATCAGCACGTCCGGGGCCTTGTAAAGTTGCTCAAGCGTCCCGACGAACACGATCCGGCTTACTTCGGGCTGAGGCCGCAATTCTCGCGGCTGCGATGCAAACGCCTCCGCAGGCAAATCAATGCTCGAATACGCGGTCACGTGCGACGCAGACGAAGCAGGATATCTTTTTTGCAAGGTCGTTGCGGTCACATAGGCGGCTGCAGAGGCTCCCGCGCACTGCTTTCTCAATGCGGCAGGAACCCAAAGCCGGAGCAGCGGACGCAAGACTGAACGCACGCTTCCGGGTGCGAACACATCAAGCGGATCGCCAACCACCTCCACGCCGTACGGCCTACCCGAACCGCGCAGCGCCGCCGTGACCGTCCCCGCGGTCGCGCCGGGTGCGCGGACAATCACCGCAGCCTGCTGCTGAAGCGCCGAGCGAACGGCGCGCCGAATGGCAATGTACTTGCGGGCATATTCCCACGGGCCCAGATAATGCGGCAGCGGCGCGAAGGAAACCCTTGGCCCGTCGGCGCGCACGGCCGCGGCTGGTATGGCCAGCACCTCACGCACGCGCCCCATCACCAGCACTTCGTCGAAGACCTCAAGATATCGCTGCCAGAATGCGTGGCTCGAAGTGCTGGTCGTCCAATACGTTCCGTCCGGAAGGCGGTCGAAGCGGGACTCGGTGGTGACCAGAACTTTCATGGCGCTTTCGCCGCTGCTCTCAACCTGACCCTTTACAGCTTGACTCGCGCCTCTCGCTCATTTATAGCGCGTTCATGCCGAACCATCCGCCGCCCGCGTCCACCGGCCTCGCCGCCAATGCGCCCCGGCATGTGCCGCAGCGGCAAAAGCTGCGTCTATGCGTCATGGCTACCATCGGCAAATCGATCCAGGTTCTCTATGCGGGCCGGCTCGAATATTTCATTGAGCAAGGCTTCGACATCACCGTCGTATGTGCCTCCTCGGACTTGGACGATGCCATCCGAGCTCGTGGCGTTCGACTGATCACCATGCCACTCACTCGAGCGATCACACCCTTGTCGGACATTCGCGCGGTCCTTTTGCTTTATCGCTTTTTGCGAAAAGAGCGATTTGATGTCGTCGAAGTTTCGACACCCAAGGCGGCATTGGTGGGCTCGGTCGCCGCGTGGCTGGCGCGTTCGCGCCGCTTGGTGCACTTGCTGCAGGGATTGGCCTACGAAGGAAAGACCGGCGTGCAAGGTGCGATGCTGCGGGCCGCGACATCGATTCCCTGCCGGCTCGCGCCTACCACCATCGCCGTTTCGAATTCGCTTCGAGAGCAGGTCATCGCAGACGGAATCGGCGCACCCGAGTCCACGCAGGTGCTGGGACCCGGAACGGTCAACGGACTCGATTTCACACGATTTAGCCCTGAGAAGTGCGCCCAACGCGAGACCATACGAACGAGATTTCGAATCGCCCAGGACGCCTTGGTTTTCGGATTTGTGGGACGCATGACTCGAGACAAAGGCATCGACGAATTGACCAGGGCATTCGAAGCGGTGCATCGCGAATTCTCGCACACCTTGCTGCTGATTGTCGGCGATTACGAAGAACGCGACCGCCCTGCCGCCGAATCGATAGCCTTTGTCTCCAGTCATCGGGCCGTACGCCACGTGGGATGGCAGGACGACGTCGTACCCTTCATGGCGGCAATGGATGTTTTCGTCCTGCCGACTCACCGCGAGGGCCTCGGCGTTGTGTTATTGGAAGCGGCAGCCTTGGGAATTCCGTCAGTGACAACGAACGCGACCGGCGCTCGTGACGCGGTCATCGACGGCACGACCGGATTGCGCGTGCCCGTCGGAGATGTGCCCGCCCTGACGGCAGCGATGAAGCAGCTGGTTTGCGACGCGGCACTGCGGGAGACCATGGGGCGCGCCGGCCGGGAATGGGTCTGTAAGAATTTCAACCAGAAGGAGGTTTGGCAGCGTCAGGTGGATGCATACCGTGCGTTGGTCTGAATGAGTGATCACTAATGTTCAAACTCCGGGCGCGAAAAAAGGCACGTCGTTCTGCGTTTTCCAGAACGGCGTGCCCGTGTGGAGATCCATTGCGCCCTGCGGCTAAATTTCCACGTCGCGAAGCTTGGGGTTAGGCGTGATCACGGATTTCGTGCGGCCAGACCCGTGAAACTCGTCCGAAAAGGAGTTCGTGATTGTGGTTCGAACCCCCTGTGTCGCCTTCGCCGTCAGAGCGGCAACGAGCGCAGTTCCAAGTTGCCCCCATCCGGTCGATTTCGGCTTGGTCTTCTTGACGTAAACGTTTACCGGAGGACCCTGTGCGGCCGGAGACTCGTTCTTGCGACGAAAAGTATAGGCGACACAGAGCGCGAATCCTCCCAGGGCCGTTGCGGTCACAATGCCGGCTTTGATGGGGTGCCGCTTGAATGCCCGCACCGGGTTGGCCGCCTTCAACGCGCTGTGGCCCAAGCTATTGATGGCACATTGCAGGTTGTTTTTCGCCCGCTCGATTTCATACTGAATGAAATCGGCCGCCGTCTCATTTCTTGCATTGCATTTCGGTTCGTCCGGCATATTTGTCTCTCAACTGGTTCAACCACTGGGCTTTGATCTTCTTCGCTTTCATCACCAGGACGGTAATCGGTACCCCGACGCAAACAGCGCCAACAACCAGGTATCCAACCCAAAGGGGGGCATCAAACAATCTGGCCACACCACCGGCGAGCCCCATGAGCAGCAGCACCATGGACACAACGATAAACACGGTGCCCGCGACGGCGCCCACCACCCCGAGCACGACTTTGAGCATGACATTGCGGGCCGCAACGCGAATGCCGTCTACGCGGGCCT
>JBKJYI010000538.1:0-4517 GCA_046715855.1 Phycisphaerae bacterium | reverse complement strand
CCACAGCCCTCTCTGACGTGGCCGGCATTGGAAAGCTCACCCGCGACCGTGGAGCGATTCTGATCGTGGACGGAATCACTGCCGTCGGCGCGATTCCCGTAAAAATGGACGAATGGGGAGTCGATTGCTACATCACCGGCTCGCAAAAAGCGCTGATGCTTCCGCCGGGGCTGGCGTTCGTAGCCGTCAGCGACCGCGCCTGGGAGCGAATCGAATCCGGCAAAGCCCCGATCCTCTACAACGACTTGAAGGCCTACAAAAAATCTCTCCTCGAATGGGACGTGCCCTATACTCCCGCCATTACCCTGGTTCGTGGATTGCTCTACGTGCTCAAGGGCCTCAAAGAGCGCGGCCTCGAAAACATCTGGGCGGAAACCACGCTCCTGGCCAACGCCACGCGTGCGGCGACGGTGGCACTCGGGATGAAGGTGTATCCAGCCGACCCGGTGGACTCGGTCACGGCCATGGTCGTCCCGCAGGGCGTGGACGAATCGAAACTGCGTAAAACCATGCGGGCCAAATATGGATTTCAAATCGCAGGCGGCCAGGGCGAACTTACCGGCAAGATCATCCGCTTCTCGCACATGGGATACGTAGACGCCTTCGACACCATCGCGGTCATCGCTGCCCTCGAAATGACTCTGGCGGGTCAGGGCTATAAGTTCGCATCGGGCGCAGGCGTCGCCGCCGCGACAAAAGTCTTTACCGACTCGATGAAATGATCAGCTCACTAGCAATCGAAGCAGGCCGAGCGATCCCGCTACGAAAATGACGGGGATGATCCCCATCTTGAACAACCTGAGTGCGGCAAAAGCAAGCACGGCCACCAGGAGCGCAAACCAGACTACGCGCCCATTTTGCACGAGAACGCCACCGGCGAACCATACGGCGAGATTCAAAACCACACCCACCACGGCAGCGGTGATGGCGGTCAGCGCCCCGCGCAAGGCCGCGCTTTGCCGCATGCTCTCGATGTAAGGGGCGCCCAGGAATATCCACAAAAAGCAGGGAACAAACGTGCACCAGGTGGTGACGGCCGCGCCGAGAGTCGCCGCCACAAGCGGACTCAGCGCGCCAGGATGATTCCATCCGCCCAGAAATCCGACGAACTGAACCACCATGATCAACGGCCCCGGCGTAGTTTCGGCCAGCGCCAGTCCGTCGAGCATCTGCTGCGGGGCCAGCCAGTGATAATTTTCCACTGCTTGCTGCGCAACGTACGGCAAAACGGCATAAGCCCCGCCAAACGTCACCATTGCTGCTTTGCTGAAAAACACTCCTTCCCGCGCCACCGTGTGGTCTTTTCCAAGCATCGCGGCCAGGAGCAGGATGGGACCAAACCATAACGCGCAACCGATAAGCAACACTCGAATCGCTCTGGCGAGCCTGTTTCCGCCATGAATTGCGGATGGTAACAATTCGCCTTCTGATCCCGTTCCATGCCCGCCTGCACCGGCAACAACCCAGTGCCTCCACGGGGTGGACTGCATTGCGAAACCCAGAGCTGCTGCAGCGAAAATAATCACGGGAAACGGGACCTTGAAGAAAAAAATGGCCACAAACGCCAAGGCGGAAAGAGTCCACAAAAAGGGTGTTTTCAACGCCCTTTTCCCAATGCGGAGTATCGCGTCGGCGACAATGGCCAGCACCGCGGGCTTGAGCCCCTCAAATATCGCGGCGATCCAGGGGACCGACCCATGAACGACATAAATGTAGCTAAGCAGCCAGAGCAAAAACGCGGAAGGCAGTACAAACAAAATGCCGGCAGCCAGCCCGCCGAGCGTGCGGTGAAGGAGCCAACCGATATAGATGGCCAGTTGCTGCGCCTCCGGACCGGGAAGCAGCATGCAAAAATTTAGCCCATGAAGAAACTGGGCTTCGCCGATCCAGCGGCGCCGCTCAACCAATTCGTCATGCATGATGGCGATCTGGCCTGTCGGTCCGCCAAAGCTGATGAACCCGAGCTTCAGCCAGAACGCAAACGCTTCACGAAATCCGGGCCGGTACAGTGGCTGCGTCTCGCCTGCGATTGTACGAGTTGGAAGTTGCTCCATAATCATGCGGATAGTACTGACTGCGGCGCGGAAAAGAAAAAACCCCGTAACGCTCGTCAAACGAGACGCCACGGGGTTCTGCGTGGATGATTTCAAAGTTTCGTCGCGCCGGTTTTAATAACGCAAACCGGCCGGTCCAAGATGCTATTCCGACGGCTCTTCCGCGGGCGTCAGTGCATCAACCAGAAGCGTTTCGATGATGGTCGAGATGGCCGATTCCACCCCACCCTGAACGCCGAGTTGTACACCGTCGATGCATCCGCCGCTGCACCACGATCCACAGACCAGAACGAGAGTCGCCAATACGGACTTGCGATTACGCATGAGATATCTCCTTCGTTAATGTTTCGTTATTCAACTTTTTCCGACTGCGCCATCGCCGTGGATGGGCTTCCAGTCATTCCATGTCCAGCCACGGTCAGCTCCGAATCGAGCATACGCAACTGGCGTTCGAGACCTTCGATTTCAAATTCTTCCGCGGACTTCTCCGCCTTCTTCGGCGCATTCCACAGCGGATATCCGACCTCGACAAGGATGGCGTTTTCGTTGTCGCCCGAGCCTTCGTCCACGTCGCGCCGCTGATACAAAAGATTCAGCGTCCATTTGTTGGCCAGCTTGAACTCCACTGATTGAATGGCCGTGTACCGAATGTCGTTGGTATTGTTTCCGAAACTGCGGAACTCCGGACCAAACGAGGTCTTGCCGCCGATTTCGGCCACGGACCAGTTACTCTTGCATCCCGCTACGCACAGCAGCGCGGCGGCCAGCAAGGGCAGGAATCCAATAGGCCCTGATCGATTTTGCATTTGACTTCCTTTCAACAGGGATTTCGTCCTGCCTATTGACCGGCGCCGGAGTTCTGCGCCAAGCGGCTCGCGTTCGAACCAGCCGGCTTCAGCTCGGCCACTCGGACACGCATTTCCTCCACTTGCTCCTGCAGTTCTTGAATCCGACGATCGGTAGCCTTATCTTCCTTCTTCGGGGCCTTCCAGAGCGGATAGCCGATCTCTGCCATCACCCGGTTTTCGTTGTCGCCGCTGCCGTCATCGATGTCGCGGCGACGGAAGGAGAGCCCCGTCGTCCAGCCGTTGTCCCACTTCATTTCGAACGCTTGCCGTGCGTCGTACCGGATTTGACTGGTGTTGTTGCCGCGATTTTGAAACTCCGGACCGAACGAGGTCTTCCCGCGAAGCTCGGTCGGATTGGCCTTACACCCTGCCAACGCCAGCACCGCCGTCAGCGATGCCAGACAGAGCGCACAGGCCCTTCGAAATTTCTCCCCGCGCGGGGGAGAACCCTTGTTTCTTCCTTGGCGCATACAATCCTCCTAAAAAGTGCTGACCACGTTGGAACAGACCACGAGACGCTAATTCGGCGTGAGGAGCTGCTAGCCCGTTTCACCACGCCGCATAACAACGACTAAAGAAGAAGCCACAGTAGGATCGGTGAAGGGAACCTCGTCGCGCCGACAAAGTTCCAGCACGAGATTTAATATTATGAATCCGTTAAGAATACGCAAAGGTCGCATTTCTTTTCGGTTAATTCGACCTTCGTTTATTGAGTTTCTCACGGACCCTCCGGTGACAAAATCCGCTCTTCGCGCGCCGCCCATTCCCGCGCCGCTTCGCGCGCCTCATGATTCCCGCTGGCATCCGCAAACAATCGCAGGTCGCGCGGAACCAGAAAAACCTGGGCCCCCGTATGCAACCCAAGCGCGCGAAAACGCTCTTGGGTGATTTCCACGGCGACGACATCGCCCGAATCCGTCACCAGTTCGAGACGCGCCTTGGGACCGGCCGCGTTGATTTGCTTGACGGTCGCGCGAAATGCCGGGTGGCCATTCGCTTTCAGCTCCACCGACCAATCGTGCGGGCGGATAAACACGCGAACCGGGCCGGACTCCGCGGCGATTCCCGGCGCATCCATTTCGACATCGCCGAAATGCAACTTCTCGCCTTCCGCCCGGCCATGAAACACATTGACGAAACCAAGAAAGTTCATGACAAACTCCGTCGCCGGCTCGTGGAACACCTGCTCGGGCGTGCCGTATTGCTCAATTTTCCCCTGATTCATCACCACCACACGATCGGCGAGCTCGAGCGCTTCCTCCTGATCGTGCGTAACAAACACAGTGGTCACGTGGATTTCTTCGTGCAGGCGCCGCAGCCACTGCCGAAGCTCTTGCCGAACCTTCGCATCCAGCGCGCCAAACGGCTCGTCGAGCAATAGCACCTTCGGCTCAACCGCCAGCGCTCTCGCCAGTGCCACGCGCTGTCGCTGCCCGCCGGATAGTTGCGATGGATTCCGGTCCGCCAGCCAGTCAAGCTGCACGAGCTTCAGCAGAGTCATCACCCGTTCGCGAATCTCCGTTTTGCCCGGCCGCAGCTTGCGAGGCCGCACCCGAAGACCAAACGCGACGTTCTCAAAAACCGACATGTGCCGGAACAACGCGTAGTGTTGAAA
>JBKJYI010000537.1:0-3286 GCA_046715855.1 Phycisphaerae bacterium | reverse complement strand
GTGCCCGACGGGCGAACCGCAGTTCGATGCCGGTTGACTACATAGGAGGTCGCGTCTGTAAGGGTCTTTGCCCACAAGAAGTTAGCCACCGGAGCGACGTAGAGAATCAGGACAAGTTAATTCGCTGGCTGACCCTTGTGCTCGGCCACTTTATAGAAGCGCGCGAGCTGGGAGAGTTGACGATTAATAAGGTAGCTTTTCGTCTTTCGGATCGGACTGCTCCCGAGCCCGATTTGGGTTTTATCGCCGCAGACCGTCTGAGCCGCATCAAGCCGGGTTACGTGGACGGCCCGCCGGATCTGGCGATTGAAATCATTTCCCCGGACAGCATCGATCGCGACTACGAAAATAAGCGGCTTCGCTACGAGGAAGCCGGCGTCAAGGAATATTGGATCATCGACCCGCTTGAGGGCACCGTAATTTTCTTGACACATCAAGGCGGCAACTTCGTGGAGGAGTATCCGCGCGATTACATTTTTGAAAGCCGCGTGCTTCCCGGCCTCAAACTCGATACCCGCTGGTTTTTTCAACGCCCGCTTCCGCCAACCATGCCCATCGTGCAAAACCTGCTTGCCAGAAAATGAACATCGTCGTCGCGCTTGGCTCTCATGCCGGCCTGGTGACGCAATCCCTACTGCGGCTTATCGTGTACAAGGCGGCCATGAATGATTGTGCCGATGCAGTGAGTGGTATATTCAAAGGGATCGCCGTCATACAGGGCGAGGTCGGCGTCTTTGCCGAGGGCGATCGATCCTACGCGAGCATCAATACCCAGTAGCGTCGCGGCGTTAATGGTAATCGTCGCCAGCGCGTCCTCGCGCGAAAGTCCATTGGCGGCGGCCCAGGCGGCCTCGTACAGGACAACGCGAGTCTTGGGAACGTAGTCTTCGTATCCGCTTTGCATGGCTACGAGGATGCCGGCTTTGTGCAGCTTGCTTGCCGTTTCGAAGCTCATGTTGCGGTAATCGCCGAACGCCCGCTCCAAGGTCGGATGAATGATCACCGGCACGCCGGCGGCCTTGATGTCCTCAACCAGCAAATAACTCTCCGCGGCGCCGTCCAGCCAGAGCCGGATGTTAAACTCTTTCGCCAACCGCAACGCGCTGGAAATATCCTGGGCGCGATTGGCCGTCACCATGAGCGGCAGTTCACGGTCCAGCACCCGGACCAAAGTTTCCATGGGCAGGCTGCGGTCGGGCTTCTTATCATCCGCGGCCTTGTCGCGCTTGAGCTTGTATTCCTGGGCCTTGATGAATTCGGCGCGGAGCATGGCCATCATCTTGCCGCGCGTGCCGGGAGCTTTTCCTTTTTCGGTTTTTTGAGCCAGCGGACTAAGAGTCGCCGCGACGGCTGCGGCGGGAACCACCACCGCGTCCTCCACGGTCTCGCCCCAGGTTTTGACGATTGCGGTCTGACCGGAAATCAGTTCGCCGGGAGCGTGCCCGGTGTGCACAGTGGTGATGCCGAAGCCGCGCAGCCATTCGACCAGCTTTTCTTTCGCGTTGTAGGCGTCGAGTGCCCGCAATTCTGGTTGAATGGGCGCGGACCTCTCCAACTGGTCCTGATCGTGGGGCTGATTGTAGATGCCGGTGAGGCCGACAGTGCTATGCGCATCAATGAGACCGGGAGTCACCACCGCCGCGTCGATCACGCGAACGCCGGGTGGAATGGTGATGGAATCCGCTGATCCCACTTGGGAGATTTTGCCGTCGCGGATCACTATAACGCCGTTGGTGATGGGGGTGCCGGCCATGGTGTAAACCATCTTGCCGCGGACGGCGAGAGGTTCCTCTGCAACCACGGGCGCTTTCTCTGCGGCGGGCTGGGCCAAAGCTGTACCACAGGTAAAACTTCCGAGCAAAGCCAGAGCCAGGATCGTGCACACCCGTGAAACCCAGCTTTTATGTTTTCTTTGGCAACTGTGCATAACCATTCTCAATTTCGTACAGGGTAAAATCAAAGCGGGACGGCTTCTATGAATCGCCGTTGGTCCTGGCGCGCTTCTTTCGCACCTTGGCGATCATTTCCACCGCGGACAATTGGCCGAGCGGGATGAGGGTCCAGTGCTCGCCATCGGGAAAGGCGACGAAAATCTGCGAATTCATCACCACGGCCGTACGGGGATCGACCACGTCATAATGCTGACCGCTGAGGCGCGTCAGGCGAAAAGGGACAAAGGGCACACGACCCAGCAAGTCACGCAGTTCTTCAGCAACGATGCTCAGGAGAATCTCCTTTCCATGTCAACCCCGCAGTGTCGGGGTGCCGATAGGCTGTCATCTACCGTGATAGCAGCACATATATGGCGGTTCTTCGTCTCCGGCGCCGTAGCCGCCAACCGCGTAAAGCAAATCCTTGGGGTCGCTGCGGTCGAAAACTTTTTCGCCTTCGACAAAGGTTTGCAGGACTTTCGAGTAAACACTCAGCGGATCGCCGTCGAGGATGATGAAATCCGCGTCCTTCCCGACTTCGAGCGATCCCACTCGATCACCCAGGTCGAGCATCCTGGCTCCGGCAAGCGTGAGCGCTTTCAAAGCCCCTTCACGCGACATTCCCGCCCGCACCCCCAAGGCGGCGCTGCGCATGAAAACACGGCAATCGGTGATCCAGTCATCCGTATGGTACGCGACCTCCACGCCGGCTTTTTCCAGCGCGCCGCCGGTTCTATAAACCAAGTTAACAGCCTCGAGCTTGCCGCCGGGGCTATCGACCAGAATGATCGAGCACGGCACCTTGGCCTTGGCGATTTCGTCGGCCACCATCCAACCTTCGCTCACATGGTGCAGGACGACGCGAAAGCCGAATTCTTCCTTGAGCCGCAACACGGTCATGATGTCATCGGCGCGATGGGTATGGTGGTGCACGACGCGTTTGCCTTCCAACACTTCGACGAGCGCTTCGAGTCCCAAGTCTCGGGCCGGTGTTTTTTCCACATCGCCCGCCGTCCGCTTGAGCTTATCGCGATATTCCTGGGCTTTGACAAACCGCTCGCGCACCAGCGCCGCCGACTTGCCGCGCGTGCCGGGAAACGACTGGCCTTCACGAATGGAGTTGGTCCCATTGGCCATCTTGATCCCGCCCATCATCTTACCTTCGGCATCCCGAATGAAGAGATCGTCGATGGTGCGGGCCTTCCGAAGTTTGCAATAAATTGTCTGCCCGCTGAGCAGGTGCCCGGAGCCAGGCATGATGTTGACGGTAGTCAACCCGCCGGCCACCGCGCGCCGGAATCCGGCCTCGTTGATGTTGAGCGAATCAAAGATACGAATGTCGGGCTGAATTGGGC
>JBKJYI010000536.1:0-3383 GCA_046715855.1 Phycisphaerae bacterium | reverse complement strand
GCAAAAAGTGAAAAGCGGCGCTCTGCCGCTCACGACCGCCTATGCGATTTCTCGCGAATCAGACTCCGAGAGTCAGCGGGAACTTGCGAATGAAGCGGCTAACGGCGGACTTAGACGCGAGGACGTGCACCGGCTGACAAAGTCCCGCAAGGCTCATCGCCGTTCGGCGGGCAAGCCACAGCGAGCCACGACCCGACGCGAGCGGCTTACCATCCCTCTGGGAGGCGGAAGGTCGGTGGCGGTGGCCGGGCCGAGCCTCACAGTTTCTTCGATGATCGAATGGCTTGCCGATTTGATCGAGCGGCTGAGGGCCGTGCAAGGGCGGAACGTTGAAGTATCGGAGGCGGTCAAGCTGATTGCCTCGCAGAGGTAAGAAACGGTTTGGAGTCGAATCATGTTGGGAACGTTGTTTGGACGCAAAACGGAATCCAGGAAAGAGCGGTGGAGTCTCAACGCCCCCCTGCTCTCGCTCGGCGATAGTGAGTCGATCAGCCTCGGCCGTGTGATGTGCGGCACTTTCATTACCGGTCAGACCGGAAGCGGCAAGAGCACGTCGTCGGCGGCGCATTTGGCTGAGGCAATGCTTCGCGCGGGATTTGGCGGGCTGATTTTGAGCGTCAAAGACGAACGCGCGAACTGGGAGCGTTTATGCCGCGATAGCGGTCGCCTCAATGACCTCGTAATCATTGATGCGAACTGCCAGTGGCGGTTCAACCCTATCGATTACGAAGCGACGCGGAACGGTCGGGGTGGCGGCCTGACCGAAAACATCGTGCATCTCCTGATGACGCTTCTCGATACTGCTGGCCGTAACAACGCGCGTGGCGACGGGCGGGAGGATTCCGCGTATTGGAGAAACTCCTGCAAACAACTTCTTCGGAATGCCTGTGACCTCTCTCTTATTGCCAACGGGCGGGTGACGGTGCCGGAGCTTTATCAGATCGTCCTCTCCGCGCCGACCTCGGCGCAAATGGTTCGGTCCGATGACTGGAGGAAAAGCTCCTACTGCTTCAAGACACTGACGGGGGCGGATAAGAGGCCCAAAACACAAAGCCAGGCCAACGATTTCGCCCTAGTCGCCGATTATTTTCTCGTTGAGTTTCCGTGCCTTAGCGAGAAAACCAGAAGCGTTATCGTTTCAACTTTTACGTCGCTCGTCGATTGCTTGCTCCGTGGCACCCTCCGCGACTTGTTCTGCACGGACAGCACGATCACGCCGGAGGCCGTTGAGAATGGGAAAATCATTTTGGTCGATCTGCCGGTGAAGGAATACGGGCAGATTGGGTTGATGGCCAACATGCTTTGGAAGCTGAGTTTCCAAAAGTCGATCGAGCGCCGGGATCTCACGAACGACGCGCGCCCGGTATTTCTTTGGACCGACGAAGGGCATCATTTCCTGCACCAGGAGGATTCGCTTTTTCAGTCTACCTGTCGAAGTTCGCGCGTGGCGTCGGTGCTGATAACCCAAAACATCCCCAATCTCGATGTTGCCCTGGGCGGCGGAGATACGGGCCGGGCGGAAGCGGAAAGCCTTCTGGCCAATTTCGGAACGCTCATTTTTCACTGCAACACCTGCCAGCGTACCAACGAATTCGCGGCCGGGTTGATTGGCCGGACGCTGCAAATTTTCGCCAACGGGAGCATAAGCAATCAATCTGATGACTGGCCGATGGCGGCGCTGGGGATGGGGAACTCTGGCCAGACGAGTGGAGGTTTCAGCGAAGCGTTTGAGTATGAAGTCCAGCCATCATTCTTCACGATGTTGCGCACGGGCGGGCCGAAGAATCGTTGGGAAGCCGATGCCGTGGTGATTAAGAGCGGGGAAACGTTTCGGAAGTCGGGCAGAATCTTTCTGCCCATGAGCTTCCGGCAAAAACTGTAATTTCCAATTTCATTGGGTTGGTTGGACAAGCGGCTGTGGCCGTCGGCGCAGGAAGTGCGCGCGTGGGTTACCAGGAGAAATGCCGTGAACATGGATCAAGATCATGGTCCGTCGGGACCTGAGCGGCTGAAAACGGCCTTGGGTTGGGTCGCCTTCATAGCCGGTGCCCTGGCCATATCAGTCGAAGTTTTTCTTCACCGGAGCCGGACCTTCGGCGGGCGTTATGTCGGAATGCAAGCAGCGGCCGTAATCCTGATCGTTCCAATCTATTCGATGTTCTGGGAGGGCTACGAACTGATGCCGCTGATGCGTTTCCTGGGAGCTTTCCTTTTCATGTGCTTTTTAGTGCGCCTGGGAGGCCTCGCCCGCCGTAGTCGGGATGGTCAGGAAGTTCACAGTCGATACACGGGTTACCCGCGCCTGATGCGCCTCATGCCCCGGGCGGACGAACGAAAGGTCAAGGGGGCGCTTGAGCCCCTGCTCGTATTCTTCACTGGCATTTTCGCGAGTCCCACGAGCGAACCGCTCGGCGGCTACCTGATCCTGGCATCGGTCGGGTTGGCCGTCTCCGTACAGTTCAGTGTCGGATACGAACGGCAACGCGTAATCGATATGAATGACGCGTATTTGGAACAGCGGTACATCGCGGAGCGGTTCCGCGAGATGCGTCGTAACTAAGTGGAATGAACATTAAAGCGAAAGGAGTTTGAGATGAGCAATGAGAGTGACGTACCTCAACCTAAGATAGGGTCCGGCCATATGTCGGCCATGGCCCGGCAGGGATTGCGAGAATTGCGGGCGGCTTTTTACCCCGAATCAAATATCGCGCAGCCGCCGGTTTACGGAATGGCAGGTGAACTCACGCCTAGCGAAATCAGAGATGCTCGAGAACAAAGCCCACCGGAAGTGGATGAAGAAAAGCATCCGGGACTTGAACAACTACGGCAGGCAGAGAATCGGGATGATCGCGGGCGGGATGCTCGAGACTTGGAAAAGGAAAGAGACGATGTTTGAGTGGAGTATTTGGATAGCTTATCAAATAGTTACCACGGCCGCGTTGTTCGCGTGGTACGCCAAGAAACACCCGGACGAAGCCAAAAAGATGTTCATGAAGTGGCGGAATCTTTTCTGAAAATTTGCCGGTCGGTCGGTTTGTGAAGGCGCTGCAACGGGCAGCGCTTACGACCGCGCAAATTCTTGCGAGCATCTATTGCTCTCGCATGGGTCGAGGTGAAAAATGAACCGGAAGCTATCGATTGCGGAAATTATCCAGGCGGTGGACGCTAAGTTGCCGCCGATCTTGACGCCGGAGGAAGCGGCTGGCCTACTTAGAATCAAGCTGTCCACGCTGTACCGGCACGCCAGCGAAGGCCGCTACGGGTCTGCGGTAAAACGGAATAAGCCCTTGAGGTTCTGGAGAGACCGGCTAATTCAGGAGTTCATGACGTGAAACTTGTCGAACGCGAGCGAGTCGATGGAACGCAGGTGACGATCGGACAAA
>JBKJYI010000535.1:0-2838 GCA_046715855.1 Phycisphaerae bacterium | reverse complement strand
CCAGCGACGGCTCGGCGGCGACGGCGGCTTCGCGGGCGTCCTGGCCGTTCCTCTGGCGCAGGTTTCGGGCGTGGGCGAGCAACTCCGCGACCAACGCATCGGGCAGCGTCTCCAGCTCTTGAATGAGTTTGTCTTTGATGGTCATGGATGAATTCCTGAAATCACTATCTTATCAGATCGCGTGGCCTTTGTCGGTGGGGCGGGATTGCGGTGACGCGGAGGTCGGGGCGGCGATCGCGGGGCGGGTGCGGTCGCGGAGGAGGCGCAGGGCGTACTGGATCGGGCCGCTCAGGCCGTAGCCCAGCGTCAGGATCAGCAGCATGGGGGCCTTCCACGGCGCGACCCAGAAAAATGCGACGATCAGCAGCAGAATGGTCACTTGATGGAACGGCTGACGGCCGAGCATGCGATAAAACCGCCGGTACGGAATGCGGCTGACCATGAGGACGGCGATGGCCGCGGTGATTGCGGGCGTGGCGTAGACAATGAAGTTGCGGGCGGCCGGGTAGATGTTCTGGTCCTGGAAGAAAATGATGGCCACCAGAATGCTGGCCGCGCCAGGACTGGGCAATCCGCGGAACACCCGGTGGTCGTGATCGGCCTCGGCGTGTTCGACGTTGAAGCGGGCCAGGCGGATGGCGGTGAAGCTGACGTAAAGTGCAGCGGCCATCCAGGTAAGCCGGCCGAGGGGGTGGTCGCTGATGGGCGAGGGCACAATGGAGTCGGCCGGGGTCAAACCTGCCAGCTGCCGAGTCATAAACGCCACCATGAGCGTCGCCGGGGCGGCGCCGAAGGTGATGACGTCGGCGAGGGAATCGAGCTGGCCGCCGAAGGTGGTGGTGCTGCGGGTGACGCGTGCGACCAGGCCGTCGAAGGCGTCGAAGAACATGCCAATCAGGATGAGCAGGGCACCCAGAGAAAGGTAGGAAGGAAGCATCCGTTCGAAGACTTGGGGGAAGGCCCGGACGTGTTCGGGGGAGAGTCCCGCGGTGTATTCGTAGAGTTCGCGCATGGCGAAGTGAATCGCGGCAAATCCGCACACGAGGTTGCCGAGGGTGAACAGGGTGGGGAGAAAGGCGAGCGAGCGCAGCCGGCGCCCGCGCGGGCGATGGGTCACACCGGCTGTAGAGACAAATCGTTGCATAGCTACTCTCCTTTGGCGCCCAAGCCAACCGCAACAGGTGTATCGGACCGCAATGGGCTGACCTTGGGGGGAGCCGCTGCGTCAACCGGCCCGCTCACGGGTTGGCGCACGAGCAAGGTGAGCCCGCCGCGGACCTTGTCGCCGAGTTTTACTTCGATGCGGGTGTCGCTCAGACGCGGAACGATCAGTTCCGTGCGCGAGCCAAATTTGATCATGCCGAAGCGCTGCCCGATGCGGAGATGATCGTTGGCCTTGGCGTGGCAGATGATTCGGCGGGCGACGAGGCCCGCGACCTGGCGCACTTCGATCGGGCCCGGCAGCGGTGCGTCGGGATCGATGGTGACGGTATTGGACTCATTTCGCTTGCCGCACTCAGGGTGCCGCGCATCGAGAAACTCGCCTGCACAGTAATAAAGCGAACGGACTCGACCCGAGCATGGTGAGCGATTGACGTGGACGTTGAAGAGGCTCAGAAAAATGCCGATGCGCGTGGCCGGTCCGCCGATCGCGTCGTGGTGGTCGAGCTGCGTGATTTCGGTGACGGTGCCGTCGGCGGGGGAACAGAGTTCACCGGGGCCGAAAGAGCGCCGGCGGGGTGGGTCACGAAAAAAAGTGAGCACCCATATCCAGACGATGATCGGCAAAATGGCGAGCGGCCAGAACAACCAGTTGGCCAGTGCGGCCAGTCCGCCAAGGACCAGAGTGGCCAAGCCGATCTCGCGTATGCCTTCTTTCGCTATCATGAGCTTTGGATTTTAGTGCCCAACATGCCGGCGTTCTGCTTGGCCATACCAGCCACCGTTAGTTCATCCTTTCAGCAAATGATATTAGCCGGGATAAAGCAGAACGCACACCTGACTGCATATGTGCAGCCACAGGCGTGCGTTCAACCTCAAGTCCCCCAATGATTATCTTCGGACACGCACGGTTCCCCGAGGCCCGACGTACACGCGGCGGCGGCGGTGATCGTCGTCATCATCGTCGTCGTGATAGCCGACATGCCCGATGGAGATGCCTGGCGCGGTTTCCCAATAGCCAGCCGACACCAGCAGTTGCTCGTACACGGTTTCGGTTCGCTCCGGCTGAACGAGAACGCGATCAACGACCGTCTCCCACCGGCCGGGCTGGACGAGGACGCGCTGCGTCCGCCATTCCTGGCGACCCGATTCGACGACCACCAACTGCTGGTCATAGCCGACGAACTGGCCGTTCACGTAACGGGGTACTTGTCGCGTCTCGGTGCGAGGCGGAACCTGCACGAGGGTGCGGCGCTCTTCGTAGACCGGCTCGCGCCAAACCTGGCGGGCGCGTTCTTCGTATTGTGCTGGAATTACGACCGTGCGCGGCTGAGTTACATATACCGGTTCGACCCAGCGGCCCTGCCCGCCGAGCGAAAAGCTCCAATCATCGGCCTTTACGTTGGGACCACACAGGCTCACGCCTGCCCATCCAAGGATAACAATCCCGATTCTTCGGTAGGTCGCATTCATTCGCTTTGCCTCCTCAATTGTAAGTGATGAGCGAACAAGGCATCATCAATCATTGGACACTCCTCATGAAGGTTACGTTAGTCCCCTCCGGCCAGGGTCGCTGGGGCTGTGAGACCAGCTTCATCCGCTGTAGGAACGCGAGATTATTGGCTGTTGTCGCTACTGGTAATTACGATGTTGAAAATTGTTGCGAGAAGCGTGGCT
>JBKJYI010000534.1:0-5318 GCA_046715855.1 Phycisphaerae bacterium | reverse complement strand
GGAGTGGGTGCCATGCCCAAGCCCGGCCTCATCGGGCGCCGGCATGAATCTCAAGAGCATGGCGGCGCTTCGCTTGGCCATGGCACCCCCGTACATTCAAACCACACCAGCACCGATTGGTTATCAGCGCCCGTTTCTGCTTGTGAATCAATGGTGATTATTCTAAGATCATCGACTTGATGGATGGGCGACAACCGATGGTGACCAACACTCGAAACGTCAAGGAGACGCCCCCACTCAGCGATGAGCAGCGCATGCTCGTTCAAATCCGCGACACGCTCTATGAAGGCAGCTGGGACGATTTTCTGAGCGACCTGAGCGCCCGTGCGGAAGGCCGGCCGCATGTTTTCTCCCTGAGCGGCGCATCGCCGGAACTCAAAATCACCATTGAGCGCCACATCGATTTGATCAAGCAGCTTCGTACTTGGGAACGCGAACACCGTCAGACGATTGGCATTTGAGCACTGCAATGAGCAATTGCCCATCGCTTGAGCAGACCAGCACTGCTCACAGAGCAGTGGCACGTAGTGAGAACGCTATCCGATCAGCGCAGGCTCGGGACGGCGCATGCCGATTTGGGTGAAGGCGTCGTCGTATTGCCGGGCGAGATAGTCCTGCTCGGGGCCCCCGTGCAGGTGCGTCCAGGGGAAGACTTCGTGCTGGCCTCGTTCGCGGTGAGCGTAAAAATCCGGATCAGTGCTGGTGGCCGCGAAGGCCTCGTTCCAGATGGCCGCCTTGAAGCATTCGTCCCAGCCGTCGAAACGCGCTCCGGCGCGGTACGCGTGTTCGATCGACGCGGCCAGCCTGCGGTCGCCGCGTGCGAAGACGCCTTCGAGGATGGAGCGTTCGACATTGTGCGTTTTGAGCTTGATGGGGCCTTTCGACTTGCCCTTCTTATTGCCCCATTTGCGGGTTTTGGTCTTGTCCATGTCGGCGTAAAGGAGGCTGGCCATGCGCCGCCGCGCTTCGTGGAAATATTCCGCCCGCGGCTGGGCCGCCCATTGAAACGGCGTGTAAGGCTTGGGCACCAGCCAGCCCACCGAGGCGTTCACGTTGGCGGGACCTTTGCCGAGATCGCGGCGCGCTTCGCTCACCTTCTTCGAAAGTCGCACGATGCCGTCAATGTCGTCTTCCCGCTCGCCGGGGAAGCCGCACATGAAATAAAGCTTGATGCCCCGCCAGCCGGCCTTGTAGGCCTCCTTCACGCCGTCGATCAGGTTCCCGTCGGTGACGTGTTTGCGGATGGCCGCGCGCATGTCGTCATTGGCGGCCTCGACGGCCATGGTCAGCCCGCTCTTGCGCACCGAGTTCACCATCCAGGGAATGTTCTGGAGCATCTTGTCCACGCGCAGCGAGGGGACGGAAATGTTGACGTGCCGCGAACGGAAGCGATCGTTGACCGCTTCGGCCAGCGGCCGTAAGTCGGGGTAGTCGGCGGTCGAAAGTGAGAGCAGCCCGAACTCCTCCTGTCCGGTTGCCCAGTACATTTCCTCGGCCATGTCCAGGATTTTTTCCACGCTGCGCATGCGAACGGGCCGCTTGGTGTAGCCCGCGTGGCAGAAGCGGCAGCGCTGCGGGCAGCCGCGCATGATCTCGATCGCGAAGCGGTCGTGCACGACTTCGACATAGGGCACAATGGGGCGCAGCGGAAAGGGGGCCTCGTCAAAGTTCACTGTCTGGCACCGTTCAATGGTGCGCGGAATGAGATCGTCGGTCGGCGTTACGCTGCACACCGTGCCGTCCGCGTTGTAGCGCACGTCGTAGAGCGAGGGCGCGTAAATCCACGGAAACTTGCGGGCCATGATGCGGATCATGTCACGGCGTGGCATTCCGCTGGCCTTCAATTCCTTGTACAGTTCGAGGATCGCGGACATCGAGGCTTCGCCGTCGCCGAGCACGACGAGATCGAGAAAGTCGGCCATCGGCTCGGGATTGTCCGCCTGCGGTCCGCCGGCGATGACCAGCGGATGCGAATCGTCGCGGTCGGCCGCTCGCAACGGGATGCCGGCCAGGTCGAGCAATTGCAAAACGCAGGAGAAGGCCATTTCATATTGGAGCGATACGGCCAGAATGTCCGCTGAGGAAACCGGCTGACGGGTATCCCAAGTGAAGAGCGGAATGTTCTTTTGCCGCATGCGGGCTTCGGCGTCGAGCCAGGGGCAGAAGACACGCTCCGCACAGCAGCCCGGCGTGTGGTTGGTGAGCCAATAGAGAATCTGGCAGCCCAGATGGCTCATGCCGATGGTGTAAGCGTCGGGGAAAGCGATGGCGACGCGGACGTCGGCCCGCTCCCAATCGCCGTCGCCAACGAGCTGATTCACTTCACGGCCAATGTACTGCCCCGGTTGATGGACGTAGGGAAGCAACTCTTTCCGCACGATGTTGGCCAAGTTATTATCGGACAGTGCCACTGTAAAACCCCTTTACGAAAGCGGCGTCAAACCTTTATGGTACTCGTCTATTCCCAAGATAGCAAAGAAACCGAATAATACGGCGTCGGGAAGGTATGAGATTTATTGAGAGAAACGGGTAAAAAGTTGTTGCAATGTGAGCGGACCTCGATTAGTTTATAGGTTGCGATATGGTGGGATGCAAACGAAATCTTCGGTTTTCTTGGAGCGGTTCGCGCCGATCCCGTCGGGCATTGACTCTGATTGAGTTGCTCGTCGTGATCTCGATGATCGGGTTTTTGATCGCTCTGTTGGTCCCGTCTTTGAAGCGCTCGGTGAAGCTCGCCTCGGCGACCATCTGCCAGCACAACCTCAAGCAAATCGGCACCAGTCTGCTAATGTACACGAATGAAAATGACGGCTGGTTGCCGGTCACAAAGGTGGTCGAGTCGGCGGTGGCATCGGCGGAGCCGGAGAGTCCCTCGTGGTTCGCGATGATGTTCCCCACGTACATGCCCGACCCGATGTTGATGAGCTGCCCGTCGGATCCTTTCGGAAATCGGCTCGAGCAGTACCGCGACGATATTAACAATCCCGAGGCGGCCGACGCGGTCAGCTATGGGCTCAACCAATTTATCATGACAGCGGGTGGCGGCTATCTGGCCGACATTGAGCGTCGCCAGCCCAAGCGCCCGGCGCAGACGATTTTAGTGGCCGATCTGGGGCCCGATGATATGCGCTTTGAAGATCGTACGCGGGAAACTGATGGTCCGGGGCGCAACGGCAGCCTGGTTTCGTGGGGAGGCGGATGGGATCCTTACTCCGAAACTTCCCGCAGCACGTGGCTTACCCGCCGTCACGGGCACGGCATTCATATGTTGGCCATGGATTCGAGCGTTCACGATGTTGCTTCGGACAGCGTTCTTCGTTCGCCGGTCAAACGCGTCTATGCCAACTGCAAGGCGGGTGGATGCTCGCTTTGCAACGAGCTTCGCACCCCGCACTATTCTTTCGCCAAGGATCACCTTTTCTGGTGGACTGGCACCATCCCGGCAGAATAACATTCTTCGTGGGAATTTCGGTGCCTTTTCGTGAGGCCAAGCCAGGACGCAAGGTCCGCATCGTTAAGCGGCGGATTCCGTCTCGCGCTGCCGGTCTGAGCCTTGCGGCCGTAGCGGTCACAGGTGTTTTCGCGCTGATTGCCTGGCGGTGGTGGAACACGGATGACGCGCCCATCATCACGTCAAACATGATTGAAGATGCCGAGCTCGATTGGAAATGCGAGCAGGGGCACACCTTTCCAGCACAAGGCCAGACCGGCGGGCGCCCCTGCCAATTCTGCGACGAAATGGCCTACCCGTTTACAAGTTATCAATGCATATCGCACGGCACTTACGAAGTGAAAGTCCAGTTCGAGCGAGACGCCAACGGCCGCGTCCGCGCCGGTCTCTATCGTGTGGGTCACGGTCAATGGACGCCCGCCGGCGAAGGCCCCAAGTGCCCGCGCTGCGAACTGGTCATGAGCCGCACCGACCCCGACCCCCTCGAAGGCCGCGTAAGGCCCAAGCGAAAATCCTCGGGCTCGTAATCGCAGCGGTCAGGCGAAGGTCATGCGTCGAGAAACAAGACGACTGATCATCGGGTTTGGCATCGCACTAGCTTGTTGGTTTGCTTTCGTCATTCTTCTCCCCAGATTGGAATGTGGTCCGCCAGTCCGGCTTCCCCGTGCGGTGCTGATGCATCTTTTCAATCATGCCAGGATGGTGTGTTCGGGCGACACCATACTCGGCAGCCATGATTCGCTTCTGTTGAATCGTCTCACTGAATTGCGAGACCAAGACAATCAGTATTACGTCGTACGGTTTCCGGCCAGTTCCGGCAGAGTCGGCGTTGTGGCTGCTTATCCGCTCAAGCGTAAGGCGTATCGAAGCAACCTATTCGAAAGACTTGCAACCTGGGATTGGGAGATACAATCGCAGTATTCGTACGTTCTGACAGCAGGCGGAGAGCTGTATAACTCGTTTTCGTTTGACGCTCAGAATCCCGTTACGGAGTGGAATCTGCCATTAAACCAGCCGGGTGCATGGACTTTCGTTCGACTCGTGTCAGTGCTTCCGCCCTGCAGCTAAGCTCAACTTCGTTTTCGCCGGTGACCTCGTCAATGGGCGCATGGCGGCTATGCAGAAATATTGTTCGCCGCAATCAGGACACACGTCAGCCACAACGTGGACAGAGCCTCCATTTCTGAGTCGCACGATCACACGCTTGGGACTCACGTTACACCGTCCGCACATGGGGCATATTGTGAGTGGTGGAATCTTCAGAATCGAATACCGTCGGAGCGTGGTTATCGCAGCCTTCTTAGTGCGGCGCCGAGGTCGCTTTTTTTTCTTCATTTCTTGGCGGCAAAATCACCGCTTGCTGGTTAGAGGTTGAATCTTGTCGAGCACTTCCTTGTCGTCGGGGAAGCGGCCGATGTCGTGCTTGCTCCAGACCTGCTGGCCGTCCACGTGCACGTCGAAGACCCCCCCGGCGCCTTCGATCAGCTTGGAATCAACGCCGAACTGCTTCTTGATCGCAGCCGCCAGACCGGCGGCCTTGGGCAGGTAGTTTCGCTGCGTGCAGTATTTGATCGTGATGGTCACTTTTTCATCTCCTTTGCGTTTTGCGAGTAGTCAATTGTAGCATGAAGTGTCCGGAAATGGCCAAAATCCACCCCTGAAAAATGCCGATGCCGCGCAAACGCGGTCCAGTTCTTATTAAAGAAAAATCCTGATTCTCTACGTCGCTCCGGTGGCTAACTTCTTGTGGGCAAAGACCCTTACAGACGCGACCTCCTATGGTAGTCAACCGGCATCGAACTGCGGTTCGCCCGTCGGGCACCTAGCGAAATCCGTGCGAGAAAAACGTAAGTCCAAACAAATACCG
>JBKJYI010000533.1:0-6887 GCA_046715855.1 Phycisphaerae bacterium | reverse complement strand
TGGGTGCCATGCCCAAGCCCAGCTTCATCGGGCGCCGGCATGCAGCCGGTGCACCATGGCGGCGCTGCGCTTGGCCGTGGGACCCGAAGGATTGGCCGTGTCGAAGCCCAAGGTTAGAACTTCCGCTGATTGGTATTTTGCGTGGGAGGGCGAGGCTCCCGGCGAACCTCGGCTCAGCAGAAACTTCATCCTCGTGAACGTATGACCGCGATCGAATTCTGCCACGCATCTCTTTTGACAATCACATAGTCCATCGTCGATACTGCTGCACATGCCGCGTTTCAAGTTTTTCCTATCAGGCATGCTCTGGATGAGTGCAAGCCTGGCATCAGGCCAGAATGCCTCCAGTCCTCCGAACCAGTCGCCTTCCACCGCGCGGGATTTGGGGGCCCGCGGCAAAACGGACCCACGAAGTCATCAGACCGCTGAAGATTTGTTGCGAGCATTGCAGGCTGACCGCCCGGTCAACGAGGTAATCGTACCCGCGTCGCGCTCCGTCAATCGGCTCGGCGCCGACGCACACCTGCTCCTGCCCGAAGGAACGGCGATCATCGAGAAGCCGGGCCGGTTAGTGCGGCAGGGCAGTGGCTGGGATTTTCAGCCTGACGATGGCAAGTCGATATCCGTTCTCCCAAACGCCGCATTGGAAGACATGCTTGCGATGAAGAAGGGCGCTGACGGCGACATTCTCTTCGTGGTCTCGGGCGAGGTGACGATTTTTGGCGACCAGAATTTCTTGCTGATCAAAACCGTGACGCGAGGCTCAGCCCAGGCAACACCAGGGCCAGCCGGCAGTGCTGGGTCTCCATCGTTATCTGCCGATGCATCGGCCGAGGATGTCTTGTCGGCACTCCAAAGCCAGCGGCCCGTGGGGTCGGACGTTGTTGGAAGTGGAAGAGATTCAGCGGAGCGGCCGTCCAGTGTTAACGCCGGTGCGGCGCTGGATGGTGCTCTGGTTGTTCGACGATCCGGGCGGCTGATTCGCCACGGTTCAAGGTGGTCCTTCGAGTTTGATGACAAGTCGGTTATCGGTCGGGGGAGTCTTGCGGTGCTGCCTAACCAATCGCTGGAGATCATGGTGCAAAGCGCCGAGCGCGGCTCGAGCGGGCTGGCATTCATCGTCTCCGGCGAGATTACCCAATTCGGATCGGAAAACTACCTTCTGGTGCGCGGCCTCACCCGAGTCCTCGACCTGGGCAACCTGCGACCCTGATAACTCAGCGAAAAGCTTGTCATGCTTGAAATTCAAATCGACCGAACACGTTCCTTCCCCGTTGTGAGATTGACCGGCGCTTTGTCAGGGTTGGATTCTGAGAGGCTTGGCGAGGCACTCGGAGAATTGCCTTACGGGGAGAAAGCCCGCCTGGCCATCGACTTGTCGGGTTTGCTGAGCATCAACTCCACCGGCCTCGCGGAGTTGATCGGGATAGTCACCCGTTCGCGCTTGACGCACGGGCGGGTCGCCTTGGTTTCCCCATCGTCGTTCGTCGCCGGCGTTTTGTCCGTAACCCGGCTCGACAAATGGTTCGACATCTGCACCGATCTGGAGAGCGCCGGGAAGCTGCTCGCCTGATCGCGTGAACTTTCAATCACGCCGCCAATGCAGTTTGGCTTGCCAGCCGTTGCACAAGCGTTACCATAACGCGATACGGCTATTGCGTCGGCGCGCGTCCAGCCAATACGCCAACCGGGAAACCGACCGAAAGTCCACAAGGAGGTGTTTATGCGTTCTAGTCTCCGATCAATCATTGCGTCCTTGCTTTTTGTCACCGCCACAGCCAACGCGGTTCTCGCTCAACCTTGGGATTTATTCGTCGACCCCGTCACGGGCGAAGCCTGCGACCTGGTCAACGCCACAAATGTTGAGTTGGTCGTGTTCAGTGATACCGGTGAATTGGTGATCGTCACCGGGCCCGACGTTTTCCTTGGCGACAGCTTTGTCGACGCGGACGGCTTCGTCGATTTCGACGGAATACCGTTCGGGTTCATCGACTTCGCGGAAGACGGCGACGGCCTGGCCTCCCTCTGGTGGCTCACCGACCAGGGCACGGTGGTGGAAATTGACCTCGACACGTTTTTCCCGTTCGACAGCGGGTTGTTTCCGGAGGAATTCGTAGGCGTTGAGTGTGATGCGTGCCCATTCTGGGATGAGCCCGAGGATTGTGAGGATATCTTCTTTGATAGCGACGACGATGGCATACCGGACGATGAGGACGAGTGCCCCGATACCTTCCCGGGTGAGATTGTGGATGATTTCGGCTGCTCCTGCGAAGACTTGGGCGACTGCGACTGCTTTGAGGATGAGGACCTGGACGACGTCGCCGATTGCGATGATTTCTGCCTGGGCACGCCCTTTGGAGCGCCGGTGGACTTCGACGGCTGCGCCTGCTTCGAGGTCGACGATGACGACGACGGAATTGATAACTGCGACGACCTCTGCCCCAACAGCCCGGGAAACGCAACGGTGGACGTCGATGGCTGCACCGTCGTCATCGTCGAACCGGGCCCGGTGGTCATCGGCTGCGGAAACTTTAGCGCGCTGATGATGGGTCTGACCATTACGGGCTTGTTTTTGATGCGCTTCAGCGGACGCCGGGATTGGTAAGTGGGATCTTGGAGGCGGGCATGCGGTTTGGATTTTTGGCAACTGTTTTTTGCACGGTGTTCGGCTCCGCGGCGACTGCCGCGCTGGCCCAGGGAAAACCGTGGGTTCTTTTTCTGGATAGCGCGTCCACTTCGGCATGCGACGTAGTAAACGCCGACAATGCCGAACTCGTGGTGCTTCAGGGTTCGGGCCAACTCGTCATCGTGAGCGGTACCGACGTAACTCTGGCCGACGCCTTCGTCGACGTGGAAGGATTTGTTTCCTTCGAAGGCGAGCCGGCCGGATTGATCGATTTCGCCCTCGACGGCGACGGCCTGCGATCCCTGTGGTGGACGTCGCTGGTAGGCACGGTGGCCCGGGTCAACGGCCGCACTGGGACGCCCACCTTTACGGACAATTTTCCGGAGGACTACCGCGACGTGCCGTGCGACGCCTGCGATTTCTGGGACGACCAGACCGTGTGCCCCGACCCGACTCCGCCAATCTTTTCCTTGTGTGGGGCCGGCGTGCCGCTGGTCACGGCCCTGATGGCGGTAGGCCTGATCGGCGTCCGAGCGGGCAGGCGGCGAGTCTGAACTTGACCAGCTTCAGGTCCCTCGCTTTAATCATGATCGCGATGGGGTGTGGTGCAATTGGCAGCACGTCTGACTCTGGATCAGAAGGTTCTAGGTTCGATTCCTAGCACCCCAGATTGTAAGTGACGAAAATTAAAGAAGTTATGAGTTACGCCGGGGAATCCAGAACCCGGCGTTTTTCTTTGGTTCTACCCCGGCGCTACCCGGTGCTAGATATTCTGGGTTTCCGCTCGGACGGAGTTCCCGGCCCGCTGGCGCGTCCACGTGCGGGGGGGTGCATCGGCAAGGGGGGAACGTGTCGCGTTGCGTCTCAGGGCAAGCACGGCTCAAGCTCAGCGGTTGCAGCGTCGGTGAAGCCCTCAGCCGCCTCGCGGTCTTGGATGATGCACCGGGCCGACTGGTAAAGGTATCGCTCGACGAATCGCCCGGCCCCGGCATGATCCGCCGCCAGCCAGACGGATAGCTCATATTGGGCGGTCCACGCGGCCAGACTCCCAAGAACGTGGGCCGGCTTCAAGGTGGATCGCCAGTCGCCGGCCTCGAGCGCCATGGCGTCGGCCTCGACGACAAGCAACCGGAACCGATAGGCGCGCAGCCGTTGAAGCTCGCGTTTGAACCGATCGCGTTCCCGACCGCAGCAAGCGAGTAGATCGTCAAGGCTCTTTCGTTCGACCGCGATAAGGTGAGTCAGCCCGGCAACCGAATAGTCCCCGGCGTCGAGCGTATCGACGGTTGCTCGCAGATTGGGGAATTCCAGCCGCCATTGTTCGCGGGTGTCGATGATGATGGTGGGATCAACCTTCAATCGACGCTCCGAGTAAGTGGAGACGCGGGCCGGACGGCCCAAGCCAAACACTCAACCGTCCGGCACCGCGTTCCAAGGCAGACGTTTACGCCGCTAAGGTGATGAACGGGGAATGCACAATCCCGTTCCGGCGCGTCAGGGTCGTGCGCCACCAAGGCAGACCTTGGAATTGTTCCACGAACCGGAAAGCGGTCTCGTTCGATTCGTACCGGACGTGAATCGAGGAGTCATTGACCATGCGCGACGTGTAGGCAACGACATAATGCGGCCAGCTTGCGAGCATGAGGTCGTTCACGGCACCGAAGGCGCCGGCGAACTCGGTAAACACAATCGGACGTCCAAGCAACGTGTCAATGCCGCCTTGCTCAGCGAGATTGAACAGCACCACGGCAGAACCGCCGGTGCCGATAGCCACACCGAGTTTAAGCAGGGCCGGCAGACAATCGGGCGACGCCATCCAGATTGCGTTCTGGTAGTCGTAGCACTTCGACCGCATGGCAATCACGTCATCCAACGCGATTGTGCCGGTGGAAGCTCGCGCTTGTGAAATGAGCGCACCATTCCCGGCGTTGAATGCGCCAAGCGAAACGCCGATGCCATTCCCGAAGAGGAACTCACCAGTGCGCTTGTACTGGAAGGCGTCGCGGAATTGCCGGCCAAGAATCTGCGCGAGATTGCCCGCATGGTGCAACTGGTTGTCGGTGACGAACGCGAGGCCGGTCATGTCCTCGGGCTTCCACTCGACTTGCTCGAACTTGCCGCGCGAACTCGTCATCGCCGTGCGTTCGGGCGTTCGATAGACTTGGATCCCACCAAAAAGCACGTCGCCGGTGCGCGAGGTGTCAACTTCGACGTTCATCTTGAGCATCGTCGAGTTGATGTTGATGACGAAAGCGTTGCCGAGTGCCGGGTTCATCACGAACTCGGTCTCGACGCCTTTGCTCAAAAGCTCGCCACGAAATTCGGGGGGGATCAAGAATCCGCCGATCGAATCTTCGACCGTCGCGTATTCGTCGGAACCAAGCGCCTTCGTAGACCGGTCCATGAGTCGTTCGCGGGCGCGATGATCGCCCGACCCGGCCGCCTTCACGTCGGCAAAGAATTCGTTCGACGTGCGATAGCCGAACCGCGCGTCATCTCCGTCACCGATCCGCGACAATCGCGGACGTTCAGGCGTCGCGCGACTCCGCGCCTTCGTGGAACCGTCGCCAACCATTTCGACGTAGCCTTGCCGGACAAGCTCTGCAGCGCCGGCTGCATCAGTCATCGCCTCATCACCTTCAAGGTAGTCATCGTAGCGCTTCGTGAAGCGCACCCGACATTCACCTATACCCAAGACGCACGCGGCGCACGCGGTCAGGGCCATCAACATTGCAACGAAAAACATTTGAGAATCTCCATTAAAAAGTTGTCTACAAAAACAAATCAACGCCGCGTGTCTAATGTCTCTGGCTCATTTATAGGCAAGCAATGGACCTAACATCTCCAATCACGCAATCAAAAAAAACGCCGCGTGCCTAACGTCTCCAACCCACTCAAGCGATGGGTCTAACATTTCCGGCTCGCAATCAATCCCGATCATTCCAGCTTACGCACTGGAATACCGGTTGAAGCTTGATGAACGAAAGCAGAATGTCCCGCACAAAATGGCGCGGAACATACGCTCGCAAAGTTTCTTGGATTTCCTCGACGGGCAATTCCTTCGCATCGGCCCGGATGAACAACTGCACGGCCCGCGCTTTGAGCGAAGGATCGAATTGAGACCACGGCAACTTCGCCAGTATTTCGTAGCCCTTGCGCACGTCATCATCGGCGGGGGGATTCTCTGCAATGATCGTTGTCGCCATTTCCTGCATGGTGAGTCCCAGCGGGCGCGGATGTTCCCCGGCTTCCAAGTCCGCCAGCCCCATCGGTTCAATATCCGAGTGACAACCCATTGGCACTGCATTGGCTACCATCCGAATCGCCGACGCAAGGCTTTGCCGTTCGCGCGGGCTCAAGGTCGGCTTGGGACAAACCGTCACCATGATCGCCCCCGGCACGCCGCCACAAGAGAGGAAGTTTTCGGCCAGTTGAAAATTTGTGATGGTGCTCATAGCCGTCCCTCCGCGACCGCTCGTAATTCTCGCATTGCCGACACGCGCTCTTCGGCGTCGTGCGGCCACAGACCCATGTCAACGCATTTGTGATCGCCCACAAACTTCATGCACTCGGAATCAAGCTGCCGAACGTCGCCGGAGCCAAAGACAAACTTGCTCCAAGTCCGCACCTCGTCGGGGTTCAGCCGATAGGAGTCAGGCGCAGGCACCGGGACGCGGGTCAGAAGCGGCTTGGTCATTGGTGTCGGCGGCTTGTTTGCCGCAGCACTGCCACGCCGTCCGCGTCGCCGCGCGGCCTTGATGGTTTCCGCCAACAGCCCACGGCTGAATTTCAAACGGCCTTTCGAATCGGCGAGAAGCACGGCGTCACCATTCGCGGGGCAAGCCACCAAAGAGACTTCCAGCAGGACGCAACTTGAAATGATTTGCCGAACTCCGGGCCATCGCACCGATTCCTGCAAAGTCGGTTCACGCCGGCAGATGCTTTCGGGCAGCATCCCGATACTGAACCCACTCAAAATTCCATCGCAGACGAGCCCCCAAGATTCCTCAGCCAGCGCGCTTCCACCGAACACAATTTTGCCCCGCAAACTGCGAACGCCGCCGTCCTCGACAACCCGAGTCCATATGCACCGGGCAATCGGTGAATCGGAGTAGTGACCGAGGAGCACGACCGGGTTTTTCTCAAAACGACTGCGGTCGATTGCATCCACCAAAATAACTTCGCCGTCGCTGTCCACGGTTTCCACGGAAAAGTTCGCCACGCAACTTCGCTCGGTCAGGTCCACGCCGTCGCGGGCAAA
>JBKJYI010000532.1:0-13336 GCA_046715855.1 Phycisphaerae bacterium | reverse complement strand
CGGCGGAGCCGTGCTTACCGTGCGGATTCCCGTGGCCGGTTTGCAATCACCGAAGCGAATCACGAGATAGGGTCTGCGAATGAATAACTCCAAGCTGAAACCTTCCGTCCGCGTTCTCGTGGTTGATGATGATCGCATCATCCTTGAATCCTTGTGCGAGTTCCTTCGCTTGGAGCATTACGAGGTTGAAACCGCCGCGGCATTTCCACAGGCATTGCAGATTCTAGAGCGCGGCGGCATCGATCTCATTCTGTGCGATATCAACATGCCCGGCGGCAACGGTTTCGAGCTTCTGCACTGCGTTCGCAAGCGCTTCCAGGAAACCGTCGTCGTCATGATGACAGCCTATGGCACAATCGAATCGGCAGTCGAAGCCATCAAGATGGGAGCCTATGATTACCTCACCAAGCCCATCATCGATGACGAACTCAAAGTCTGCATCGAACGCGCCGTCGCCCAGCAGGCCCTCCTCCGCGAAAACCGAATCCTCAAAGACACCCTCGATCTGCGCTTCGGCCTCGAAAACGTGGTGGGCCATGATTACCGCATGCTCAAAATGTTCGACCTCGTGGAGTCGGTGGCGCCTTCGCGCGTGACCGTGCTGGTGCAGGGAGCCTCGGGCACCGGCAAGTCGCTCATCGCCAAAGTGATCCACCAGCGAAGCGGACGCGGCGACAAACCATTTGTCGAAGTAAGCTGCGGCGCCCTGCCCGAAACACTCCTGGAAAGCGAGCTCTTCGGGCACGTGCGCGGCGCCTTTACCGGCGCGTTAGCCAACAAACCCGGAAAGTTCAAAGCCGCCCACGGTGGGACGTTGTTCCTCGATGAGATCTCCGCCGCCTCGCCCGCACTGCAGATGAAACTCCTCCGCGTTCTGCAAACGCATCAGTTCGAACCGGTGGGCAGCAACAAAACCGAAACCGTGGACGTTCGCGTGCTGCTGGCATGCAACAGCAACCTCGAAGCCGAAGTGAAGGCCGGCCGTTTTCGAGAAGACCTTTACTATCGAATCAACGTAGTCACCGTCGAAATGCCCCTACTGGCCGACCGGGTCGGGGATATCCCACTTTTGGCCCGGCACTTCCTGAATCGCTTCTCAGCCGAAATGAACCGCCTGATTACCGACTTTGAGCCGCCGGCCATGCAGGTTCTAATGGGCTATTCGTGGCCAGGCAATGTTCGGGAATTGGAAAATGTCGTCGAACGCGGAGTGGTCCTTTGCAAGGGCCGTCAAATTGGCATTGAGAATTTGCCGCCCAAACTTCTAACAGAGGCTTCCAAGCGACCAGAACAATCGCCGTCGAATTACAGCCCGATGCCGCTGCGCGAAGCGCTCGAAGAACCCGAAAAACGAATTCTCGAAGCTGCCCTCCGCGCCAATGGCTGGAACCGCAACCTGACTGCCCAACAATTGGTCATCAACCGCACCACGCTCTACAAAAAGATGAAACGCTACGGCCTCGATACCTTCAGTGAACCGGCTTAGCAGCATCTACTTAGTTAGCCACTTCGACGATGGAGTTGATCTCGCCATATTGATTCGTGATGACTTCGGGGTTGGCCGCGTCGTATGTCCACTGCCCGTCGACCACAAGCTGATAGCGGTATCGACCCTTCGGCAGCTTCAGCCGCGTTTCGAAGTCGCCATTTTCCAGCCGTCGCATCGGCGTGGTGTGCGGCATCCAATCATTGAAGTCGCCCGCCAGCTGCACATCCGACGCGGCCGCATGCCGACTCCGGAAGACGATCACTTCGCCCTCCTGCCGCACTCCGTAAATCGCTGCGATCTTCTCGTCAATTTGCTCTGGAGTGGCCGCTGCCGGATTGGGCTGGAACGTCGAGTTGTGCGAGTTGAATGCGTTACTCGCCTTGGCAAACACTCGTTGGTCCTTGTGCAGCTCTTCGCGCTGGCGCAGAACAGACTTACCGGCCACCAGTTCGGCGGGAGGAGTTGCGTTCAGCTCGGCCGCCAGCAAGTCGGACGGCTGCATTCTGCCCGTCGCGGCAGGTGCCAGGCGGGTCGGCGCAGCGGCAGGTTCCTTCGAAAGCACGGGAGCGCTGACAGTCGCCGGGCTCGACTGGCGATCGGCCCCAATCAGCGTGCTCGTCGTCGCCAGCAACCGCTCAGCGTCCGCTGCCAGACGCTCGGCATGCTTGAGAATGTCCGAGGTCGGTGCGCGACCCGCTTCCTGGCGAATAATCTCCCGGGCCAGCGACTCAAAATCGCGAGCCCCAATGCTGCTCGGTGCAAATTCGGTGATGGGCTGCCCGAAGCTGGCCCCTTCCTTGAGCTTGGTGTTGAAGTTGACCACCGTGTCGTATACGCAGTTCCTGAACCGGCCGCGCAGCTCCGCCAGGATTTCCCGGGCCAGCTTCGTGCGAACGTCATACTGGTTGGGCAGAATGCGCACGATTGGTTGATTGCCGCTGCGCTCAGCGATTTGCTGAACGGTCGCTAGCTGCTGCGTCAGCCCGTGCAGCGAAAAGTAGCCCGTGTCCACGGGGATCATGATCTCATCGCCGGCCAGCAGCCCATTGCGCATCAGCAGGCCAAAATGCGGCGGACAGTCGATTACGCAGTAGTCGTAGCGAGCAGCCACTTCCTTGATCAGCGTCGCGATGAGCCCGTCAACGTCGGTTCGTTCGCCCATCTGCGGCTCAATCGCGGCGAGGTTGGCCCGCGCGGGTGCAAGATCGAGATTCGGGGCGATTTGCCATGTTATCCGTGAGAGCTCGATCGGGTCGCCGCGCAGCTGACCCCCCATGCAATCGAGAATTGAAAGATCGATCTGGCCGTCGGGAACAGCAAGCCCCAGCGCGCAGTGACCCTGCGGATCGAGGTCGATGAGCAAGACCTGGCGACCTTCGCGAGCGATGGTGGCGGCCAGGTTGATGGCCACGGTGGTCTTGCCGCATCCGCCCTTTTGGTTGGCGACGGTGATCGTATGCACGGTGATCCCCTTGTTAGGCCTGCTCGAACGGAGTTCGATTTCGTTTCGGTAGGAGGCGGTTGGATTCTGCCGCTCGCTGAGGCCGCCTCCTGCCGCCCGCGATTGGTTTGCAGGGCCGTCCGCCACTCCCCTGCGAAGGTCAATCCATTGACCAGTGGTTCGTGCGAAGAGTCGGTACGGCTTGATTTCGAGATCGGATATCAGCACTGGGAAACTTCAGCGGAAATTGCGCCGCATCGTTTCAGGACTGGTGGCGGCTATTCAGGCAATTTCGAGCGCGTCGGAATGGAGAGAGTATGACCAGTGGCGCGCATACCTCCCCAGTTCAGAACGCGCACGTGCCTCCCCCCTTTTATAAGGGGGGATTAAGGGGGGTCAGGTCATCCGCGTCAAGCCCATGCCCTGTCACGCGCCGGAAAACATCGCCCAAAGTTGGCCGACCCACCGAGACACTTTCGATCGCGCCGGGAAATGCTTCAATCAGTTCCGGCACAAAGCGATGCCCGCCTTCCCGCTCCACGCGGACGCTCCCATCGGCGACTTCCGCCTGCACCCCGAACTTCGAGGTAATCTGCCACGCCAGTGCGACGGGATCACGGGCGCGGATGGTGATCACGTCGCCGCCAATTGTGGCCTTAAGCGCGCTGGGCGTCCCTTGCGCCACCAGTTTGCCCTTGTCGATCACGGCCACACGGTCACACCGGTCGGCCTCGTCGATCAGGTGGGTGGTAAGCAGGCTGGTAACGCCGTCCTTGTCGCGAAGCTCGATAAGAAAATCGGTCAGCGCCGCGCGGGTGCCGGGGTCCAAGCCCGTGCTGGGCTCGTCGAGCACCAAAATTTGAGGCCGATGTAGCAGACTCTTGGCCAGCTCGACGCGGCGCTGCAACCCGCCGGAGAGTTTCTTCACCCGATCTTTGCCCCGGTCTCGAACTCCGAAGCGCTGCAACAACTCCTCACTGCGTGTCCTCAACATAGCCCCTGACAGGCCATAGAGGTGGCCTTGATGGGTCATGTTTTCGAAGACGGTGAGGTGCGAATCGAGACTTGGGTTTTGGAACACGACGCCGATGCGCTGCCGGACACGATCGCGGGCAGCCACCACGTCGTCCCCCAGAATTCGCGCGACTCCTGAAGTCGGCGTGATGAGCGTGGAAAGAATCTGGAAGAGCGTCGTCTTCCCTCCGCCGTTTGGCCCCAGCAGCGCGAACACGCTCGCCTGCTCGACGATCAGGCTCACGCCATCCAAGGCGACTCGGTTGCCAAAAACGTGACGAATTTGGTCAAGCTCAACAGAGGGAATACCCATTAATCCTTATTACCACGAATCCATAAAGTAGACGAAGCACTTACGACCTGACGCGACTCACTTCATGGGAGTGGTCCACGACAGGAGCGCGGTTATTTCGTGGGATGCGTATTACTCAATAGTCAACGCTTCGATGAGGACAGTCCCCTCGATTGTTGATGAGAACGTGACGCAAATGGTGAACTGACCACCGGTCACGAGACCAAAGGTGCTTTGGGCGACCTCGAATGCGCCGTTGACTCCCGTAATCTGGGAGTTGGCGTCTACGGAGACCGTAAAGGGACCATAGGAGTCTATCGGTTCGGCACAGGCCGTGTCGAATCCTGCCACGGCGCCGAAGGCCGCGGAAACGAGCATGGTTCCTGCGGCGCCGCTCTCCGAGGTAAATGTGATATCGCCAGGGTCGAGGGTGAGCGTCAGGGCGCCGTCGTCGCTGACCTGTGCGGCGGGCAGGATAGCCTTGGATTGCTTTTCCTCCCCGGCCACGACGACAAATCTGCCGACGATCTGGGGCAACGGGATGTTGCCGGACCCGCCCGATCCGTTTCCATTTCCGTTTCCATTTCCATTTCCCCCACCGGGTGGGAAAGATTGATCGCAACCCACAACGACGGAAAGGAAACAAACGACAAGTGTACGTATGGCGTGCGAAGCGGTACGCATGAAATATCTCCGGAAACAAGGGAATTCGCGGGGTTGCCGCAACCCCGCCGGGCACCGGCGGAAGCCGGAGCGGACTGGAATTCTAACGGACTCACCCTTGCCATCGCATAGCGGATTGTGAAATCGAGTTCATGTTCTGCCCAGGCCATGCGGCTGCGACCATATGATTGCGCGAGGTGCACGATGCCGAAACGCGATGCGGGGTACTCGGCGACATTCTTTCGGTTCGCTGGAGCATTTGTCGCCATCACTTTCGCGGTGCGGGGCCAGCCGCCCGAGGAGGGAGGCAAGCCGTTGACGCTGCCGCCGGGAGAGATTCCCATGACTATCAAATTTCATAGTCCAGCGTTTGAGCCGGGAGCGCCGATTCCGAAGAAATACACGGAGGACGGCGAGAACATTTCGCCCATGATCAAATGGGCGGAGATTCCCACTGATGCCAGGGAGTTGGCACTGATCTGCGACGACCCCGACGCGCCGACGCCTGAACCGTGGGTTCACTGGGTGATTTATAAAATTCCGTTCAATACGACCCACCTGCCCGAGATCGTGGCGAAGGTGGAGAAGCCACCGGAGGTTCCCGGCGCTTTGCAGGGCAAGAATTCGTGGAACAAGCCAGGGTATAGCGGGCCTGCGCCCCCCAAGGGTCACGGCGTGCACCATTATCATTTCAAAGTGTACGCGCTCGATGCGCCGCTCAATGTGTTACCCGGATTGACCAAGATTGAATTGCTTGCGGCGATGAAAGGCCACATTATCGCGCAGGGCGAGATGATTGGCACGTACCAGCGGTAATGGGCCGGCGGCAGGTCTGTTTCGGCTTTCTCTGTCCCCTTCCCGGCTCTAAGCGACGCCGGGAAAGGGGATTTTGATTGCACCAATTACACTATGGACAGCTGGCCGGACCGGGGTGAGGGTATCCCTTGCCGCGGAATGCGTCGACGCATGCCGAGATGTGCGTGAAGTTCAGATCCAGACCGGGGTCGGGAATATTACCTGAAAGCAGACCCCGGGCCTTGGTGATCGCGCCCGGAACGCTTCGGAACTTATTGACCAAGGCCGAGATATCGCCGACATCGGGCTGGGCCGTCGCGGAGGGCGGGTTAAAGAGAACTTCGACGTCGCCCCACCGAGTTGTGGGAATGCTCAGCGGGGCCGAGAAACTGGTTTCGGAATCTTCGAAACAGCCATCCGTAATCCATTGAACATCATAGACTGAGCTGGGCACGATCTCAGGGCCAGAAACGTGAACCACACCGATGATGCTCCAATCGGCGTAAAAAGGCTCGCATTGCAGAGTGGAGACTTTGAAGGTGGTGGGATTGCTGCTCGATTCAACATATTGGACAGGCGGGCCCAGCCAGCGCACTTCGCCTTCGAATGAAGAAAAGTCCTGGGCGGCCTCGGCGGTGTACGGCGGATTGGGATGATGCAGGGAGGCGAGTCGCACGCGCACCGCCCGAAGTCCGGCCGGCGGAGCCGGGACGGTGATGAATCGACACTTGTTGAGATCGGCGGGGTCGCGCGTGGGGGTGACAATTACCTCGCAACATTCGTCGGGGACGTTGTCGCCATTTACATCGATAGAAAAGCCGTAATTGACGTCGCACTCGTCGGGGCGGCCGTTGCCCTGGCAGTCCGGACTGGTGGCCAAAGCCACATCACAGTCGTCAGGCGAGCCGTTGGCGTTGCAGTCGGCTTCACATTCATCGGGGATTCCGTTGGAGTTGCAGTCGGGGCCGGCGACGGCGTCCTGATCGTCCGGCGTGCTGTTGCAATTGCAATCGACCAGTGAAGAAGCCGTGACGTCCAGGTTCATATCGTAGAAAAATCCGCCGACCCGGGTGCTCCAGCCGACGAAAGAGGGGATGCCGTTGCTTGGGGCGCGGGTGTAGGCCTGGGACCCGAAGAAGAGCGGGCTGACGCCTTGTTTGTGGCTGGTAGGCCAGTAGGCCTGGCCGGTGCTTCCGGTAACGCCGGCGGTGGCCACGCCGATCCACCATCTGCCTGAGCCAAGTGAAATGTTCAGGCCGGTCATGTCGTATCGGTAACGCGGGAAGAAGAACCCTCCGCTGACTGGAGTTCGCGTGACAGAGCCGCCGTCGGTGGGCACCCACAGGGCGAGTGTTGGCCCGCCGGATTCGTCCGGGGCACCGGCGTTGTCGGGGTAGATTTCGAGACGCACCTTGTTGTCCCAAGCAAAAGTGTTTTGCTCTTCGTTGAACCAATGAAGGTCATTGACCGTCGCTCCGTCGGGAAAATCGACGTCATCGACAGTGATCCAATCCACGCGTGCGCCGCCAAATTGCGAATTGAGCGCGTCAATGTTGTTGGGCATCCCGTTGGACCAAATGATTTGCGACGTGACGCCGAGTGGCTCGGAAGTGAACAATTCAAAGGCGGTATTTGAATTGCCGCAAGAGGCCGTGGCGGTGACCCAGGGATCGAACAGCCAATCACTGCCGACTTCGCTCACGGTGGTCGATAAGGCCGGTCCGGTTATGTGGTCGTCCACGGTGGAATGCCATCCCCAGAAATCTCCGGCGGCCGTGGTCGCCGTGGCGGCGACGATGCAGACGCCCAGACCGTCGGCGTCATAGCGGCGACCGGCGAGGGCCTGGATGGACAGTGCGTACTCGGTGCAATCCTCTGCGAGGAACCCGCCCGCAATAGCCGGAGTCTGGCTGGAGCGGCTGTCGGGATTGGCCTCCACGAGGCAACAATCCACCAGATCGACCGTGTACTGGACGACTGCCTCGATGTCGCAAGCGTCGAAGCTCATTGCTGCCGGGGTCATCACTTCGCTGCCGCAGAAATACAGACCCAAGGCCTGAGCGGGCGAGCCACCCGTTGCGCGGGGCTCGTGGAAACCAACGAACCAGCCATCGGGATTCACGTTGGGATCAAGGACGCTGCCCCACCAGCGGACACTGCGCACCGCACGGCCGTCGCTCTCAAACCCTTCGACGAGCACTGAGTTCGGAGTTGCATCGCTTATGTCGAGATTGGAGGAAAGATCTTCTTGAGCTGGAGTCGGGGCCTGACCATATGCGGAATAATCGCTCTGACACAAATCGTCGTGACCGTCCAGATCGTCGTCGCCGTCGCAAAGCGTCTCGCTGCCTGCAAATGATCCGCCAAGAGTGGTACATACGTCTTGATTGGTGACCAGACACAAAGCGGGCGGGGGGAGGCAGCAGGCTCCATCGCAGGAGCATTGGATATCGAGCTCAATGATGCCCCGGCTGGTAAGGTTCCTCGCGGCAACCTGGATGTAGTAGGTGTTGCCCGGAGTCAGCCCCTGGACGCAGACACTGGCCTTGGTTGACCCTGCACAGCCCCCTGTTTCGCCACAGGCGATCTCGACCAGGCTTCCGCACGCGTTTTCGTACACCGCGAATGTAGGATCGGCCGCCTGGCTGTCGCAAGTTGAGATGCGGGCGGACTCGTGAGTGGCCGTGAAGGAATACCAAAGGACGCCGACATGGGTGGTTCCGTTCCCACAGCTAAAAGGCGGCGAAGGTGAATCAACGAGGGGAAGGTTGTCGAAATGGACCGTGGAATTGCAGGCCATTTCCGTAGCCTGCGGGCAGGTCTGATTTAAGTGCGGGAAATCCCAGCCCATGGCGTCGAACATGTTGAGGTCGGGATTCCGCAGAAAGTTGGGATAAAAGGTCTGCCCGGAAGCGAAGGTCGGATCCATTATTCCGATGGAAGGGCTTTGCTCGCGGAAGTGAGACGCCTGGTTGGGGCTGCCGTCACTCATCTGGTATTCGACGGTAATCAGGTCGGAGTTGGAATCATCGTTGGTGCCAGGTGCATTCAGGTCGACCAGGCGGGCCTGAGTCGTAAATTCCGCGGCATCGTCCGGGTTGAAATCGCCGGCTCCGTCGCTTCGTTGAAAGCGATAGACGTCGAGCATTTCCATGTCGTTGGTTCGGAAGTCGGCGCCGGAGACGAATCCCAAGGCGTGCCCGACTTCGTGGACGATGATGGATTGAAAATCGTAGGTGCCGCCGACTTCAAAAACGGGCGGATCGTAATCCCATGAAAATTGATTATTGAAGGTCATGGAGGCGACGGTGCCGTTTACCGTCCCCACCGTGGCGCGATAGTTGGCGAAGGTAACGAAGACACGCGTTTCGTTGGTTACGGTGGCGGTGTTGCCGTCGTATCGCACGGGGATGGTTGCGCCAGGAGGAATAAAGCTTTGGATGGTGTCATTGGCGTCCATGCCGCTGATGAGGGCATCACGCGTGTTGGGCCAGGTGACATTCAAATAACTGGAGGACGTGCCGCCGAGGACTCCGCTGCCCAGTGCGGCGAAAGCAATGTTGATGGTGACGTTGATGGGGTCGGTAAACTGAGATTCGAAGAAATATTCGACTTCTTCTAACGCCGCGACCGCCCCGGCCGGCATGGCTGTGGTGGCGTTAAATTCAAGATTGAAGCGCGGAGTAATAACCCCGGCGACATTCATCGGGGGTTCTGCGGGAGGCGGATTGGCGGCGGCGGCGGCTTTGGAGATCTGTGCGATATTCCGCAAATCTTCCAAAGTGGTCTGGTTAGCAACATCGATGCAGAAGGGCCTCCAGACCGTCTCGCTTTCAAGCTCCTTGCCGGCACCGTCGGAGTACTGAATCGTCGGGATGCGTGGACCGGGTTCGACCAGAACGGGTTTGCGCACTGCGGTCTTCGGAGCCGTTTGAGCCCTAAGCAGATCGATGGGGTAGATTAAAGGGATACAAACAAGGCTGAGAAACCATCTCGACTGCTTCATAAACCCGCCCTCCGCCAAGGCTTACGAGTTGCCGCTTCAAGGAGCGGCAAGCACTGCCCGTGACGCAATGTTTTCTGATGATTTGGAATCGTAGATACCCCCGCTCCTGCCACGAGGATGTTAGCCGAAAATGGACATTCTTTCAATAAGGTCCGAAATAAGTAGTTTCCTTGCGATTTCCCTTGACGTCAGAATCTCACTTTAAAGAGCGGTTTGAGGAGGAGAGCGGTGGCCATGGAGACAACGAAAAAGGTCAATACCCAGTAATCCGAGCCGTAAATCTTCGACTCCAGGTCCGGGTAAGCGACCTCGACGCTGTAAAGTGGCAAGATGGGATCGTAGGGAATCATTGGCTCAACGGGAAAAAGCAGTTGTTGAGTCCATTGTCTCGCAGGTCGAACCGGGCTTACGCGCTGCACGGGAAATCCCACCACGATCTCCTTCGCGCCAATTTCCGGGTGTGTCGCAATGGTTAGTTGATAAACGCCAGGCTGGGTGGCTCGCAAGCGCCAGGAAGAATCGTCTTTGTCGGCAATTGGGCCCGCCTCGATTTCGATCCCATGGGGCACGGTTAGAATTTCGTGTCCAAGATTATCTGAAATCGTCGAATGTCGACGGTCGGAATGCACCTTGAGGAGCATGGTCTCCCCCGGGACAAATGGCCGCCATTGGTATCGCATCGCCATTTGGGCGAGCAGCAACATGGTAGGCAGAGCCATCCATAAAACCGGCACGAGGATGTAGCGCTGCAGGCGGAGCAAAGCCCACATGATGCGGCCCTGAGCGCGCAGCGCGACTCGCAAGTCGTCCTTGAACAATTTGAGGGCGAGCAGGTTGGCCTTGATATCGTCCTTGGCGCGGGCAATGCCGGCCTGGTTGCTCAGGTAGCGAAAAGCAATGAGCATGACGACTCCGGCCGCAGCGGAAATGAGGACCAGGCCCACCCAAGGTGGAAATAGATTTAACAAGGCATAGATGGCGTCTGCGATCGCGGTGCAGATCGGATTCAGGATTCGCAGAAGCGGCGACATGATCGGTTGAAGGAGAACTTCGAGTCCCCTTCCGATCCAGCCAAAAAATGATTTCAAGAAAGACCAGAAAACCAGCAAGGCCTCGGCAACTTGGATCAAGGATTGTTCGAAGAAGGTCATGCGGAGTTGAGATTCATTCGATGTAGCCCAGACCACGCAGGCGCTCGGTCACGTCGGCGTCGGAAGAAGCGGACTCCAGAACGGAAAGTTCCTTCTCGACCACGTGGACGATGAACTCTTCAGGCGTTGGATAGCCTGCGAGTTCGGCGATTTTTTTTACGCGTTCGAACAATGCGTCGTCGATTTTGATTTTGGCCATTGCTGGTTCCTAATTTCCGCCAAAGAAATTGCGCCCGGTCATCTTCGCGGACGCGGGCACACCAAAGAGTGAAAGGATACTCGGCGCCACGTCAATCAGCGAAGGGCTCTGGGCAACGATTCGCCGGTTGCTGAAGAGAATTCCGGGCACTTCCTCAGCGGCCATGCAATGATCGGCGCTCCATGCCGAGTCGTTGTTGGTCAGGATTTCCTCGGGCATATCGCCCAAGGAGGTGGCCCACGAGCTGCGGTAGTCGCGATGATAACCAACGATAAGATCGGGCCCATCGGCGGCGTGCGGACCGGAATATACTTCATCAGCACGATAGACGCGTGCTATGACTGGCGCATCCTTGAGAGGATCGCGGACTGCAAGGAGTTTTTGGGTGAGTTCATTTAACAGTGCATCGCGCTGCGCGGGGTCAATAAGGCCATCGCGCTCGCGGCCTTTCAAGTTCACATAAAGCCCATTAAGGCCTAGCCCGTAAGCTTTCGTCCGCGACCAATCCACAGGCCGACCGCGACCAGGATTGAGAAGACCGCGACACGTAGGGGGCTGAATGTAACCATTGTCGCGCAGCCAGGTGTTCAGGTTGAATTGCCGGCGGAAATTTGCGAAGCCGTGGTCGGACATGACCAACAGGGTCGCGTCGCCGATCCGCGACTGAACCTCACCGATGAGCTGGTCCATCTCGACGTATAAATCCTCGATGACCTTGTGGCCGGCGCGGGCCTGTTCCGGCGTGCGAACGGGATGCGGATCATCGCCGTCCCACCAGAAAATGTGGGCCTGAACGTCGGTGCTGGAGAAATAAAAGAAGAGCAGCCCATCGGTGTAGTGATTCAGCGCGTAGTCCAGCAATTCGCGCCGCTCCTTGAGCACGTAGCGCGCCTGGGCGAGGTATTCCTGGTCGTCGAAGATCTTGTTGGAGCGGGCTTTGTGATCTTCCTGGAATCCGGCCGTGTAGAACAAACCGAGCTCGTCCGAAATTTCGGTGACGAATTCAGGCGGTTCGGAAATGCGCTGCTCGCCCGGATCGGAAGGATCAATGTTGATGGGCGTGACATAGAGCCTGAATTCGGGGCGCACCTGCTGCACGTAAAATCGACAGATGCCGCTCACGTGGGCGTTGGGCAGAAACGGGGGCATCTCCAGCTCGAAGTCGAGCTTGCACCAGTCGCTCCACTCCCCTTCCTTAAGCAGCACGGTGTTTTCCTGCCAGTCGAGGCGGACTTCCGGTTTGGTTTCGTGCCGGCGCACTTCGACTTTTATTTCCGCACGGGCTGGCCGCTTGAGCATGGTGTTTTCGGGGCCGATGATGTTGATCGTGGCGACGCCTTCCTTGAAGAAAATCGCCCGGCGCATGCCGCCTTCGTCATCGCTGGGCCGCAGCGTGTCGGATGCGAAGTATTGATACGTTCCATAGCCACCCATGAGATCAGGAACGCCCATGCCGCTCAGGCAGCACATGTGCCCGTGCTCGGATTTGCTCGGCGGATAGTTGGAGGGGATGTCGTAAACCTTGATGGGAATGCCGCGGGCATCGAGATGGTTCCAGAATGGGGTGCCGTGACGGGTAAGCCGGGTTTCCGTCGGAGCGTGGTCAAACGGCCAGAAGTTGAGAGGGAGTTGGTGGCGGTCGATTTCCCAGCCGGGGTCGCCGGCGACAGTCTCGGCGGCGGAGTACTTTGGCGCGTACTGTTGCTTGGGATCGCGGTGAATGAAATCGAAGATGCCATGGACGCCGGGGCCTGCGCCGGTGATGAAGTTGGACCACGCGACAGGGCTCTGGGGTGGGATGCTGGTGCCCAGCGGCTTGTATCCGCCGGCGTCGCGCATGCGGGCGAAGTTCGGCATGCGGCCTTCGTCCATGAGGCGCTCGCAAAGCCGCGGGTCCATACCGTCGAAGCCGATCACCACCACGCGAGGACGGCCGGAACCACGCGAAGAACAACTCGATATGGCGAGGCAGAGGCCGAGCGTGGCGACAGCGATGATGATAAGTGCGCGGCGACGAACCGTCATGCTTTTGGTCCCGTTGGGGCAGGGGCGGGAATCGGCACTCTATCGGTTTTGTTTTTGCGAAGGCTGCGTTCACGCTTGCTATCGGGCATGGTGACGCTCAGAGGCCGGCCGTCCATGTGGACGGGAACGTCTACGCCGAACAAGTTGTGGACCGTGGGGCCGAGGTCCATGAGTCGCGGGACCTCCGATTCGACCTTGCGATTGCAGAAGAAAACGCCGGGGATGAGTTTGGGATCGATGCAGTGGTCCCCGCTCCAGGCC
>JBKJYI010000531.1:0-3863 GCA_046715855.1 Phycisphaerae bacterium | reverse complement strand
TCGCTCCGCTGCGACTGCGGCGAGCAACTCGCGGCGGCCATGGAAATGATCCAGCGCGAAGGCAAGGGGGCGATCGTTTACCTGCGACAGGAAGGCCGCGGCATCGGACTGCACAACAAGCTCAAGGCCTATCAGTTGCAGGACGAAGGACTCGACACGGTGGAAGCCAACGAAAAGCTCGGCCTGCCGGTGGACCGCCGCGACTACGGCGTGGGCGCGCAAATCATCCGCGACTTGGGCCTGCGCCAACTACGCATCCTCACCAACAACCCCAAGAAAGTGAACCGCCTCGAAGTCTACGGCGTCAAAATCGTCGAACAGCTACCCATCGAAATCGCCGCGAACCCCCACAACGCCCGTTACCTCGCCGTAAAAAAATCCAAGCTCGGCCACCGCCTCAAGGACGTTTAGAGATCATCACAAGTGGGTTTGGAAATTATTGTTTTAATCGTCCTATGCATGGCGATAGGTGCCGTTATAGGTTGGAAGCGCCGGGGAATCTCAGGTGCAATTCTTGGCATTATCCTAGGTTGCGGGACGCTGTGGGGATTGGTCGTGTTGGCTGTTATCACGAGGCGAAAGCAATTGCCCGATCCAGGTGCCTGTGCCAAATGCAAGTATGATCTGACCGGGAACATCTCCGGGATTTGTCCGGAATGCGGTACGCCATTGCTGGAAAAAAGTCGCGCTTCTTCAGCTTAGATTCCGTAGAGAATAAACGGATTTGTCTTGCGTTCGTGGCCAATGGTCGTTTCGGGGCCATGGCCGGAGAGGACGCGGGTGTCGTCGGGGAGCGCAAGGAGGTTGGCCTTGATGTTGCGCATGAGCTGCTCGCCGCTGCTGTGCGGAAAGTCCACGCGGCCGACACTGCCGGCGAAGAGCGCGTCACCGACGATGACGATGCCGAGTTCTGCACAGTACAGCGCCCGGCCGCCCGGCGAATGGCCCGAAACGTCGGACACGGCCCACTGCGTGCCGTCCAGTTCCAGCGTACCGCCGTGCGGCAAATCGCGGGGGTCACGAACGCTGGTCGTGAGACTCTGCCCGACGAAGGCGGAAAGGTTGTGCTTGGGCTGCGTCAGCGCCGGCCATTCCTCGCGGGCCAGGTAGACCGGCAAGTCCGGGAAGCCTTCGCGCACTTCGTCGATGCCCGCGATATGGTCGGCATGAGCATGAGTAAGCACGATTGCGTCAGGAGTCAGCTTATGGTCTCGAGTGTGCTTGATAATTTCAGACGCCTGCGGCGGCGGACCCGGGTCGATCACCCAGCATGGCCCCGAATCGCGGAGGTAGACTGTGTAGCCGTTTTCCATGTAGATGTCATCGTTGGTGATGTGGATGTTCAGCTTTTTGCTCATCGTGGTATTGTAGGTGTGCGGGACCAAGGTCGAAAGAAACGCGGATAAAGAACGAAGGAACTGCAATGAAGCCCAACATCGGCAAGCCTCTGCGAATTTTTTATGTAGCAATCGGAGTGATCCTCCTGATCGTGCCGCTGGTCGACCGGCTTGATCTATGGATCCGGATTGCCGCCCCCATCGTAGGGCTCTCGGCCATCTTTACCGGCGCGAGCGGATGGTGACTGTCCTGCTACCTGCTCGGTCTGAGCAAAAAGAACCGATAAGGACAACACCCAACCGCTTCGTGCTCTTCGGGTCTTTGTAGTTTCACAAGGCCGGTTAGACGATTGGATCAACTCACTATCGCCATCATCGGCCTGCTTGTCGGAATCGTCGGCGGCATGTTCGGCATCGGCGGCAGCATCATCCTCATCCCCGCGCTCACCGAATTTCGCGGGCCCAATCAGCACCTTTATCAGGCCACCGCGATGATCATGAACTTTTTCGTCTCCGTCCCCGCCGTCTATCAACACTGGCGCGCACGGGCCATTGATTCCGCGACCATCGCAAGACTCGTACCCCTTTCGATTGCCTTCGTCGCAGTCGGCGTGGCCATCAGTGAATCGCGCGTCTTTGCCGGAAGCGGCGAAGCGTACTTACGGGGCCTGTTTGGAGTATTTTTGTTTGCTTGCGGGCTGGCGGAAATCTATCGCGCCTACCGTCCTCGCCGCATTGCCGACGAAGTGAATGCAAATCGCTTAGGTCCGGCTTCCGCACCTGCGCTTACGCTGCCGGTGATCACAGCCATCGCCGCCCCGACCGGATTCATCTCAGGCCTGCTTGGAATCGGCGGGGGAATCTTGGGAGTGCCCCTGCAAAGACGATTCTTACGAATGCCGCTGCCGATCGCGATCGCAAATTCAACGGCCTTGGTTGCAGCTACGGCCATCTTTGGGGGAATTATCAAGAACTATGCTTATTACTCAGAACACGGTACGGCTCGGCAGCCAATTCTGTTGGCTGCGATTCTGGCCCCCACCGCCATCGCGGGAAGCCTGATCGGCGCGCGGCTGACGCACCGGGTTCCGCTGAAGGCATTGCGGTCTCTATTTATTGTGCTTCTGATGATTGCTGCCATCCGCCTCATCCAGGGCGCAATCTCCGGGTGAATCGACCGCACCCGAGTCGTTACAAAACTGCTGGCGCCAGCGCATCAGAAGCGCGATAGGCGTGCCGCTTTGCGGGCAGTTGCCCGAGAGATTGCCGGGGAGATTCCCTGAGAATGCAAAGCGACCCCGAATTCGCGGGGTATGTGCAGGTTTTTTCATGCTCCCACCATAGGAAGTCTTGAAACCAGGGCTTTGAAAGCAGTACAATGCAATTATGCCTGTTGGCCACTTCAAAGGATCATGCCCCGGGGAGATTTCCAATGAAAACGATCGACCGATCAAAAAGGAGTGTCTTGGTTTCGTTGGCGCTGTGCAGTTATGGCTATGGACAGCAAAAGGCGGAAACGCCTGTGACCCCCGCTGAAGAACAGCCGTCTTATAGCATTTGCGCGAGAGAGGTCGGTGTAATTGTCTGCCGCGAGGGGGTTCCCCCGCGGCGCGTCGAAGGCGGGGAAACGGAAACGAAATCTTCGGCGGTTACGAAAACGGGCGAAGCAGAAAAACCGGGAAAGCTGTTGGTGCTGCTGGACATTCCCAAGGATATATTCGCGCGACTGGCGGACAATCCGGAAAACAACCGCAAGTTTCATCCGAAGGCCCCACAAGAATACCGGCCTGCGGCGCCGGCTGCTCCCGTTGCGTCCAAGGCTCCCGTGGCAAATGGGTCCGATGGTCCCGCCTGGAAATATCGGCCCAAGGGGAAAGTCGCTTATCAGCCGAAGCAAAATTGGACGTACACTCGCGACGTGTATGGCCGGCTCTGGCGGCAGAATATTCTGCACGACACGCGGGTTGTCGAAATGCCGGTGGAAACGCCGGGCGTATATTTGTTGCCCGTTGGCACCAGTCGTTAGAGAAAGGCGTTGAGTAGTTTTGCACGGGCACCGTGGACGCGGGCTCCTTTATACGACTACCTATGCGAAGGTATTTTGCGGGCGGGTTTTCGCGCTCGCGGAGCTTTGGTTGCAGCTACAAGTTGAGCGTGGAGAACATCGGGGCAAAGTTCAAATCCGTTAGGCCAGGCAAGCGCACCGTTTTCCAGGAAACACATCGCAAACATACCGCCCTTAAGAATCTCTGCTGCCAATGCCTTTGGGCGCTCGAACAAGTGTGAAAGCGAAACCGTTCCGACCGTGCCGTCGGCAAACTTGAGTTTCAGAGCGTACGTCTCCTCGTTCACGCCCATGATTTTTTCAATCTTGTTGCCGAGCTTCATGTTTCTTGCCATCTATGCTCGAAGAACGCCGTGACTGTGCGATTGAACTCGCGGTCCTTTTAGAACCTTCGGCATCCTATCAGCCCCGTTGACGGGGCTTGCCCGCGAAGCGGCTTAGGCCAGTCCTTTTAGGACTGG
>JBKJYI010000530.1:0-5280 GCA_046715855.1 Phycisphaerae bacterium | reverse complement strand
GAGTTGAATGCGCGACTGACGGCCGACGTGCCGTTCTTGGGATCAACCAGTTTGGAAAGCTTTTCGCAAATCTCGTCGCGGAGCGCGTCGGCTTCTTTGGGTGCGACGATTCCCTGTGCTTCACGGCCATTGACATTAAGCCAGACTCCAGCGAGGCCCACGCAAAAGGCCCGCGTCTTCGACCAATCGACTCCTGCGAGATATCTTTCGCCGCGCCCATCCGGTTTGAGCACGAGATAGCCGTTTTGTTCGAGCCAAACGTTGAGATCGACGCCGCGCCGAAACGAATTAAACCCGTGATCGGAAATGACCATGAGCATGGTGTCCTCGCCCACGCACTGAGCCATGGTTTTGCCGACGAGTTCGTCCATGCGGGCATAGAGTTCAGCGATGGCATCGCGCCGCTGATTCCCGGCCTGCCCGCTGTGTGCGGGGTGCTGCGGGTCGATGTAGCGCCAGAACATGTGTTGGATGCGATCGGTGCCGTCAAACACGCAGACGCACAAGCCGTGACGGACTTTCTCGAGGGCGTCGAAAAACATTTTTTCCCGCTCGGAGTCGGCCTCCAGGCATTGGTGCAGAAAGCCGTCGTCGTCGAGCAGTTTTGCGTTTAGCCCCCACGTGTCCTCGGCCAAGCCCAACGTGGCGAATCTTCCCTGCGACTTTGAAAGGTAAGTCGAGTAAACGCTGGGGTAGGAAATGGGCATGGCCGGGCGGTCGGGGTCGATCTGTATGGGCGTGACGTACAGCTCGAATTCCGGTTCGCCGCTTATCAGCAGAAATTCGCAAATACCTCGCACATTCTTTCCCATGCCCGCTTTGAAGTTCACCGGGATCCAGGGCGTGTACTTGCCCGTCCGCAGCTCATAACGCTCGCCGTTGACGTTTAACCACGCTCGTTTCGCATCGACGATCGTCACTTCGAAGGGGCATTCGAGCGGCTTGCCGTCCGCGCCCGCGGGACCCACCAGATGGGAACGAATTTTTGTGCCATCGCGTGTCACTGCCATCTGTTCGCCGCCGATGTGCTCTTCGCTTGCGGCCTTACGGGTTGAGTAGTACGAGAAAGTTCCCTGCGATCCGCGAAGGTCGGGCACGCACATGGCGGACAATAACACGCCTCGAAACCGCTCCGGCGGAAACGTAATCGGGACCCGGATGACGTTGCTGAAGATTCCGTGTTCGCCGAGCACGTTCCAGAACGGTTTCCCCTTTCGCAGCAAGCGGATGTCGGCCTTGCGTCCCGGCAGGCGCAGCGGTCCCAAACGCCGCGGCAGAGCATCGGGCACGATGTTCACCGAAGACAACAGCGGTAGGTAAGTGCGCACATCACGAGTAAGGAAATCGAAAATGTTGTGCTTGCCGGGGTTGCATCCGGTGAGAAATGTGGACCAGGCCACGGGCGAGAGTGGTGGAGCGGTGGTGGCCAGCTTCTTATAACATCCTTGAGCGGCCAGCTTCGACAAGTTGGGCATCTTGCCCTCAGCCATGTATTTCTCGGCCAGGCTCGGCTCCATGCCGTCCAAGCCCAAAATCACTACGCGCTTGACCCGCGCGCGGGCGAAGGCCTTGCGGCCACGAATGTAGCGAAATAGTCGCCGGGCCGGCCAAAGAAAAATCGCCACCAGCCCCGATAGCATGGCCGCCATGAAGGCGAAGAGCGTTGAGCCGATGGCGAAGCCCGCGCCGGGTCCGATGTAGGCCTGGACTGGTTCAGGAATGAAAAGCAGAATGGCTGCGAATAGGGTAACGATGCGATGTAATTGGCTGCGTTTCACGAAGTCGCGATCCTACGGATTCGCCCCGGAGCGTTCAAGACTATCAATGACGGTTGCCCTCGTTCGTGTTATCATCGCCCCGGTTGATTTGGAAAAAATTGTTTTTTCGGGCGAAAAAAGATGAGATTTATTGCTGTCCTTGTTGTCACTCTCTGGTCACTTCCCACCTTGGCACAATCGCCGAGCACTCCGACTGAAGCGCCGCAGGAGGTGCAATTCGGAATCGCCGAAAAGTACCGTCCGGCGGTCGACAAGATCATGGCCGCCGCCCTGGCGGAAAACAATGCCTACAAAAAGCTCGAAGAACTTTGCCTCTTCGTGGGCCATCGCCTGAGCGGCTCGCCGCAATTGGAAAAAGCGATCGACTGGGCGGTGGAGGCGATGAAAAAGGACGGACACGAAAACGTCCGCCGCGAGAAGGTCATGGTTCCTCACTGGGTTCGCGGCAAGGAGTCTGCCCGATTGGTCGAACCGCGCGACACGCCGCTTTGCATGTTGGGCCTGGGCGGTTCCATCGCGACTCCGCCCGATGGCATTACTGCGCCGGTGCTTGTCGTCAAAGACAAAGATGACCTCGAGGCGCGGGGAGACGATGCCAAAGGGAAAATCGTTCTCTTCAACAATCCCATGCCGGCGTACGACCCCGTCACCGGGTCAGGCTATGGCAAGACGGTTCATTACCGGGGCAAAGGCGCGATCTACGCCGCCGAAAAAGGCGCGGTCGCCTGCCTGGTGCGTTCCGTCACCGCCAAGAGTTTGTGCACCCCGCACACGGGGGCGATGCGCTATGACGACGCAGTGCCAAAAATCCCGGCCGCAGCCATCACCGTGGAAGACGCGGACATGATCGCGCGACTCAGCGAACGAGGCGTTCCAGTGGTGGTTAATCTCAAGATGGAAGCCAAAACGCTCGAAGATGCGCCTTCGGCGAATGTCGTTGCGGAGCTGCGCGGGCGCGAAAAGCCCGAGGAAATCGTGGTCATCGGCGGTCATATCGACTCGTGGGATGTGGGGCATGGGGCGCATGACGACGGAGCCGGGTGCGTGATGGCTATGGAGGCGATCAGCATACTTCGCAGGCTGAACATGATCCCGCGCCGCACCATTCGCGTCGTACTGTGGACCAACGAGGAAAACGGCCTGGCGGGCGGCAAGGCTTATGCAAAAGACCACGAGGCCGAGTTGAAAAACCACGTCGCGGCCATCGAGTCGGACAGCGGCGGGTTCCGGCCCGACGGTTACTCCGTTGAGTGCGAGGACAAAGAGAGGCAAGAAATCGCATTTCGGCAGATCAAGGAGATCGGGAGTCTCCTAACTTCGATCGGGCCTATGGAATTCAATCAAGGGCACTCCGGTGCGGACATCAGCCCGATGAAACCAGCGGGGGTCGTGCTTATGGGCCATAGCGTCGAAGGCTCGACCTACTTCGATTACCACCATACCCCGGCCGACACCATCGACAAGGTGATCCCGCACGAACTTTCGCAGAACGTCGCGGTGATGGCCGCTGTGGCTTACATTATCGCGGACATGCCCGAACGATTCGGCACGGCGTCGGTGTCAGAAAAGTCCACCAGATAGGTCCGACCTGCTTGACGCGCATGGCGTCCCCGGCTGGATTCGAACCAGCAACCTTCGGATTCGGAATCCGATGCGCTATCCAGTTGTGCCACGGGGACTTGCTGATGAGTCTATCCCGTAGCATGCCCGTGTCAATTCCGCGTGCAGCCATCACGAGATGAACATGGCGTCGCCGTAGCTGTAGAAACGGTATTGCGCGGTGATGGCGTGCTGGTATGCGCGGCGCGTGAGATCGATTCCTGCAAATGACATTACCAGCGCCAGGAGCGTGCTTTCGGGGAGATGAAAATTTGTGAGCAAGGCGTCGACGGTAGTGATTCGATATGGCGGGTAGATGAACAAGTTGGTTGAGCCTGTGCGCGGTACATTGGCAGCGAGGTCGGCCAACACCGTCTCCAGTACACGAACAACCGTGGTGCCAACGGCCACCACGCGGCCACCGCGACTGCGGCACTCTTTCCACGCCTCGACAGTTTGCGGGGAAAGTTCGAATCGCTCGTAGTGCATTACGTGGTCGGCGAGGCGGCGTGCGGAAACGGGCTTGAAAGTGCCAGGGCCTACGTGCAAAGTGACGAAGGTGATCGCTACGCCGCGCTCGCGAAGTAGATCGAAAACTTCGGGCGATAGGTGCAAGCCGGCCGTCGGAGCGGCGACGGCGCCAGGGTGGCGGGCGTACACGGTTTGGTAGCGTTCGCAGTCTCGCGCTTCGGAGTTTAGCCCCTCTTGTTCGCGGTGAATGTATGGGGGCAACGGAGTTTGCCCTATTCGCTCTAATATGATCTCAGCAGGTTCGTCGCTGGGGAGGCCGATCCGCCAGATGCCTTCCCCGTAGCTTTCCAACAATTCGACGGTAGTGGAATTGGAGGTTTCGCCGGTTTGCAAGGACTCGCCCACTCGAAGCCGCCGCGAGTTTTCGAGCATGACGCGCCACTGCGATGGCCGCACCTCTTCGAGAAAGAGCCCGCCAACCCGGCCACCGCTTTGACGAATGAAGGAAAGGCGCGCTGGCAGCACCTTCGTATCATTCAGGACGAGAAGATCTCCGGCGTTGAGCGAGCCCGCAAAGTCGAGGATGTTGGAATCGCGAAAGGTAGCCTGCTGTCGGTTGACGATAAGCATTCGGGAGTCGTCGCGGCGTCTGAGCGGGGATTGCGCAATGAGCTCGCGAGGCAGGTTATAATGCAGTTCGGCCAGGGAAAAGTCGGACTCTCGCAAGTTCATAGTCGCTGATGCCTCGTACCGCCGATACCATACAAAAGATGAGCAATCCTGGCAGCGCGCCGCGGAAAAAGCGGGTCACTGACCGCTTCCTGAAGGGATCGGAACTGGGTGCGCGGGTTGGTTACTTTGCTGTGCGCTCGCTTCTGGCGGTTTTGCAGATCTTTCCCTTGGAAAGGAGCCTGGAGTCGGCCCGGGTCATCGCGAAAATCTGGAAGAGGGTCATGCCTCGTCATCACCGACGCGCGGTGGCTAATCTGCACTTGGCGTTTGGGACGCAGTATTCGAACTTCGAGGTAAACCAGATGGCCGACGAGTGCCTGGAGTCGGTCATCAAGTTTGCGATCGAACTGGTTTGCCTGCCCCGCCGCATTCATGCTTTGACCTGGAACCTCTTCATCGAGCTTGTTGACTTTGACGAGGCGCTGCGCGTGCTGCTCCAAGGCCGCGGGGCCATCCTTGTGACCGGGCATTACGGCTCTTTTGAGATCATGGGCCACCTGCTTGCGGCGCTGGGCTTCGACATGGTGGCGGTCATGCGGCCAATCGACAATCGTTACCTCAATGAGTTCGTGGTCGCCAGCCGAAAGACCCACGGGCTGACGTTGCTCGACAAGAAAGGCGCGGCCGCCTCGGCGGAGGAGCAATTGCGGGGCGGCTCGCTGGTGGCATTTATTGGCGACCAGGACGCGGGGAGTAAGGG
>JBKJYI010000529.1:0-2506 GCA_046715855.1 Phycisphaerae bacterium | reverse complement strand
CCTCCACGGTCGGTCGCGTTCACGATGGCTCTGGCAATGGCGAGCGTGCCCGCATCAAAGGGCTGGATCTCGAACACGCCCATCTGCCCGTTCCACACAATGGTTTTGGCCCGCCCGATGATTTCGGAGTATGCGCGCACAGTCTGGGGGCCGATGTCCAAACCCATCAGGTCTGCTGAAATCTCTGTCGAATGAATAGAAGTTTTGGCGTGCGGCGCAATTCTTTCCGCAGCGACCGAGTCTTCCGGAAGCTGCAATTTTTCCCCCGCTTGCTTGCGCAACTCCCGGGCGATTTCGAACAAGTCGGGTTCGACAAGGCTTTTTCCCACTTGCCGACCGGCGGCAGCCAGGAAGGTGTACGCCATCGCGCCGCCGATCAGGATCGTGTCGCATTTTTCAAGGAGCGCACGAATGACGCCGAGCTTGTCGGACACTTTGGCGCCGCCGAGCACGCAGACAAAGGGGCGTTTCGGATTTGCCAGGGCCTCGCCGAGGAACTTGAGCTCGCGCTGGACGAGGTAACCCGCGACGCGGGGCTTGCCTTCCATGAGCCGGGGGACCGTGAGCATGCTGGCGTTGTCGCGATGGCACGTGCCGAATGCGTCGTTGACGTAGGCATCGCCCAGATTGGCTATCTGCCGTGCGAAGTTTTCTTTCTTTTCCTTCAAGTTGGGGTCCGACGCGGCTTTTTTGTCTTTTATGGTTTCCTCGGGATAAAAGCGAAGATTTTCGAGCAGGCAAGCCTGACCGTTGCGGAGCTTTGTGACGATCGCCGCAACTTGAGGTCCCACGCAATCCGGGAGGAGTACGACGTCGATGCCCAGCAATTCCGAAAGACCCTGGGCAACGGGTGCAAGCGTGTATTTGTGTTTGTGCTCTGGCTCCTCGTCGGGCCTGCCAAGGTGACTCATTAGCACCAGCCTGCCGCCGTCGCCCAGCAGTTTCTTGAGGGTCGGCAGTGCCGCCCGGATTCGCCGGTCGTCGGTGATTTTTCCGGTGTCGTCCAGCGGCACATTCAAATCGAGACGGACCAGCACGCGTTTACCGCGCGCAATGAGTTGATCAACGGTCTTTTTCATTAACTTACAGTTTTGCCACGCGGGCGATGAGGTCGGCCGTGCGGCTGGCGTAGCCCCATTCGTTGTCGTACCAGGCCACGACTTTCACCATCGTGCCGCCGCTGGCGGGCATGGTCATGGTGCTCTGGGCGTCGATGATGGCGCTGTGCGGGTTGCCCACGATATCCGAGCTCACCAGCGGGTCTTCGCTGTACTCCATGATGCCGCGAAGCTTTCCTTCGGCCGCATTCTTCAGCGCCGTGTTGATTTCCGCCGCAGTCACCGATCGTTTGAGCGTGGCCACCAGATCGACTATCGAGCCATCGGGCACGGGAACGCGAAGTGCGAAGCCGTTGAGCTTGCCGTTGAGTTCGGGAATGACCTTGCCGACGGCCTTGGCCGCGCCGGTGGTCGTCGGAATAATATTGACAGCCGCAGCACGAGCCCGCCGTGGATCCTTGTGCACAAGGTCGGCCACATTCTGATCGTTGGTGTAGGCGTGAACAGTGGTCATCAGCCCTTCCACGATGCCGAAGGTATCGTTCAAAACTTTGGCGACGGGCGCGAGGCAATTAGTCGTGCAGCTTGCGTTGGAAAGCGTGAGTTGAGAGGCGTTGAGCTTTTCGTCGTTGACTCCCAGCACCACCGTCAGGTCGGGCTCATCGCTGGCCGGGGCACTAAGCACGACCTTCTTCGCACCGGCCTTAAGATGATCACCATATCCGCCTTTTTCGCTTTCCCGCTTGGTGAACACGCCGGTTGATTCCAGGGCTACCTGCACGTTCATCTTACCCCACGGCAGGTTGGCGGGGGCCCGCTCGCAGAGCACCGCGATCTCCTTGCCATTCACAATCAGGGCCTTGTCCGCCGACTCGACCTTTCCCGGAAAACGACCGTGAACGGAGTCGTACTTCAGCAACTGCCGGAGAATGGCCGGCTCACTAAGATCGTTTATCGCTACGACATCGAATTCCGTGGGTCGGGCAGCCATGGCCCGGAACACCAGCCGACCGATTCTTCCAAACCCGTTGATTCCAACTCGAACCGCCATCGCATGACTCCCTATGCTCGATCGTCGTCAACTGAAATCCCTCGCTGAACCTATGCCTTATTCGCTGCTCGGTCAAGAAATAGTAGCGACGATTCGTTCCCCTCTGAAAAGGGCCTCCCGTTCTATTTTTATGCCAACTTGGTTATTCTAAGCGCATGACTCAAGGCGAAAGAGATGCCTATGTACTGGGCACCGGGGATGATGAAATAGTCCGGCTTGGCTTTCAGCATCGGGTCTGGGGCGAGCAAGCTTTTGCCATCTGGGAGCGGGCCGGCTTCTCCCCGGGGCAGACCATTCTCGACGTGGGTTGCGGTCCTGGATTCGGCACGCTTGATCTTTCCCGCATGGTGACTGGGACTGGTCGAGTTATTGCCGTTGACGCTTCGCAGCGTTATCT
>JBKJYI010000528.1:0-3777 GCA_046715855.1 Phycisphaerae bacterium | reverse complement strand
GAGTTAGGGTTCGGGGTCGTTCCAACAAGGCGGTGGAGGTCTTCAAGGCACCGCATGTCCTCGTCGCCAAGGGTTTTGGCAGCATCGCATTTGCTGACTTCGACGTTTCTTTTCGGCACGCGTTGCGGGGTATTCATGGATTGCAGACGGATCGCAAACTGCTGATCTTCCTGGCTGCGTATCTGCGGTCGTCGTTGGCGCGGTACTTCCTATTCCATACCTCGTCGAATTGGGGTGTAAGCCGGCAGGAGGTCCATGTGGAGGAGCTTTTGCGGCTGCCATTCCTCGCGCCGGATGCGACACGTGATCCCGCCCGGGCCAAGGAGGTCGTAGAGGAAGTCGCCCGACTGGTGCAGGCCGCGATGCGCGAGGCGCAGAAGCTACTCGTGGATCGGGACTCGGTTGTTGCGGCGACGCAGGCGGCGGTCGAACCTTTGGTTTACGAGTACTTTGATGTTCTTTCCGCTGAGCGCGTCCTGGTTGAAGACACGGTGCGAGTGTCCATACCGAGTTTTCGGCCGGGGCCGAAGCGACGTTTGGTGCCTTCAATCGAACTAAGCAAGCCCGATGAGCGGGTGCAATACATCAAGCGGCTGTGTGGCACACTAAATGGTTGGGCGCGAGGTGGCCAATCGCGAGTAGTTGGCTCGATGATCGTCTCTGAGGCAGTCGGCGTCGGGCTGGTTGTGCTGGAGAAGGTCGGCCGCGGAAGCCAGGCACCTTCTCCAAATGGTGGGAACGGTGAGCTGCTCGCGGCATTGGATGGCCTCCGAAAGGCGGCATCCTTAAAGCTCAGTACCTTTGAGTTGGCGCGAGGCGTCAAGGTATTTAATGGTAATCGGCTCTTCGTGGTCAAGCCGTTGGGACGGCGCTATTGGACGGAGACCGCCGCGTTGAACGACGCTGATGAAATCGCGGCGTCGATTCTCATGCAGGCACCAGGAGCAAGTGCATGAGTGTGACTGGCTCCCCGGCCGCATGGATTGAACTGCTTGAGCGGATGCTCCCCGAAGTACTCCAACTCATCGTGGACACATGGCAAGTCTTGCCGCGACCATTCGCTGATGACAGAGAAGACGCGATCACAGAGATTTTGTGTCGGGCACTGCGAGACAACCGGGCTGTGCGTGAATTACCGTTTTACGTGCAGATTCAGATGGTTGAGCTAAACCCAGCGCCCGGGCTGGAGCTTGGTCGGCTTGATATCGCGTTCCTTCCGACCGGGCTTTCTGGCGCCCCAAGTGAATCCGTGTACCTCTGCCTCGAATGCAAGCGGCTGAACGTCCTGCGAAACGGACAACGCCGGCCCGGCGGTTCCGAGTACGTGACGCATGGGATGCTCCGATTTGTCGCCGGGCAATACGCGAGTGCCGTCCGTCATGGAAGCATGCTTGGATATGTGCTGGACGGGGACGTTGCTGCCGCAATCGCGAATGTGCAGACTAATGTTGAGAGTCAGCACATCGTGTTATGCATGTACCCGCCTGGTACACTGCATCCTTCATCAATCTTGACGGACTTGGCAACGGCACGCCAGTCTTTGCACCGTAGAGTGCATGGGCCGACGCCTTTTCTGATTCATCATTTATTCATGGACGCTGCGGCTTCTTCCGTGCCGGCTGCGTAACAGGAGCCAGAATGGCCAAACGGCGTCAGCCCGTGCTCGACTACCTAGAGGCGCTCCAGTCGGTTCACGCGACAGGTAAGGCGACAGCAGAGCAGTCATACAAGAGCGCCTTGGAAGCGTTGTTGACGGCGATCGGGGCAGATTTTGACCCCGTCCTCTTCGCGACGATGGAACTGAGCGGCGAGGGCGCGGGTCATCCGGACCTCGGCATTTTCGAGCGCAAATCGGGGAACTTGCGCTTGGTTTTAGAAGTGAAGCCGACGCGGGAGGACATCTTCAGTATTGCTGGGGGTGCCCAAGTGTCAAAATACTGGAAGCGCTACGGCTTCGTGCTCGTCACCAACCTGCGTGAGTTCGTGCTCGTCGCCCGCGAGGACGGCGAGTCTCGTGTCGAATCCCGGTATCAGATCAGCTCTACGTCTGGGGCATTCTGGGGGTCCAAACCTTTCGAGCTTGCGGAGGAGCACGAACAAGGGGTTCGGGACTTCATTGAAGGTGTGTTTGGTCGTCCCGCCCCGATCCTTAAGCCAGGGGACTTGGCCGCGGATCTCGCGCGGCACGCCCGCGAGGCCAAGCGCCGATTGAGCCGGCACAGTATGGCAGAACTACGACCACTCCAGGAAGCGTTTGAAGAGAGTCTCGGTCTCAAACTCGAAGATGAAAAAGGCGAGCGCTTCTTCCGTTCGTCGCTCGTCCAAACTCTGTTCTATGGCCTGTTCTCTGGATGGATGCTATGGAGGCAGTCGCTTCCCAAGGGCAAGGTACCGCCGGCGTTTGATTGGAAGGACGCATCGGAATATCTCGCGCTACCTCTGCTCGCCGATCTCTTTGACGAGGTTGCCAAGCCGCGCCGCTTAGGTGAACTTGGGCTGCGCGAGCCGATTGAATGGGCGACAACAAGCCTAAATCGTGTGGATGATGTCGAGTTTTTCCGCACGTTCGATGAAGACCACGCAATCACGCTGTTTTATGAACCATTTCTCCAGGCATTCGACCCAGAACTGCGCAAGGAGCTGGGTGTGTGGTATACGCCACCTGAGATTGTCCGGTATATGGTGGGCCGCGTTGACGAGCTGCTTCGCAGTGAGCTTGGGATTGCTGACGGCCTGGCTGATGAGCGCGTCTACGTCCTTGATCCGGCCACGGGAACCGGCTCATTTCTGATCGAAGTCGCCAAGCGCATTCACGCCACGCTGTTGGAGCAAGGACACGAAAGCCTCGCTGCCGCCAAGGTTCGAAAGGCGCTCTGTGAACGCGTGTTCGGCTTTGAAATCCTGACAGCCCCGTACGTTGTTGCCCATCTGCAACTGGGAGTGCTGCTGCGTGCCCTCGGAGGCAAGTTGGCGAGAAAGGATCGGCCTGGCATCTATTTGACAAACGCGCTCACGGGCTGGGAACCGCCGAAGGGCGTCAAGAGAAACCTCGCGTTTCCGTTCCTTCAAGAGGAACAGGACGCCGCCGCCAAAGTGAAGAGAGAGGCACCCATCATCGTGATTCTCGGCAATCCGCCTTATAATCGATATGCCGGCGTGGCCGAAGCGGAAGAAGCAGACTTGATTGATCCGTATAAGGATGGACTTTACAAAAAATGGGGCGTCCGGAAACAACTGCTCGACGATCTATACATCCGTTTTTTTCGCCTAGGCGAAAAGCGAATCGGTGAAGGGTCAAAGCGCGGCATGGTCTGCTTCATTAGCAACTACTCTTGGCTGGACGGAATTTCACATCCGATCATGCGTGAGCGCATCTTGACGGCGTTCGACACCATATACATCGACAACTGCAACGGCGACAAATACAAGACGGGAAAGCGGACTCCTGATGGCGAGCCTGACGAGTCAATGTTTACAACAGACGATCATCGCGTGGGCATCCAGGTGGGCACCGCGATCGCGACGCTTGTTGCTAAGGGTTCGCCGAAGAAATCGGGGCAAGTGAGCGCGGTCCAATACCGCGAGTTCTGGGGCACGGGCAACGCCAAGCGCGAAGCGCTGATGCGATGCTTGGGCAACGGGAAGAAGGGTCATGCGCCCTACTCGCGACTCAGTCCGTCCGCAACGTCTCGATGGGTCTTGGCGGGCGGGAGTGCCAACGGGGCCTCCATGCAGTACGGAGAATGGCCTCGTCTCGTTGACCTAATGCCCGTGCAC